>WVZO01000179.1:32414-32553 GCA_011772425.1 Candidatus Aminicenantota bacterium | reverse complement strand
TTAAAGGTGCGCACCTCTTTTCCGCTGGAACGCTCCCATAATTTCACGGTGGAATCAGACGAACCGGAGAGGATATGAGTCCCTTCCGGGCTAAAACAGACACTATTTACTCCACGCTGGTGTCCTTTAAAGGTGCGCA
>WVZO01000179.1:558-32276 GCA_011772425.1 Candidatus Aminicenantota bacterium | reverse complement strand
GCGCACCTCTTTTCCGCTGGAACGCTCCCATAATTTCACGGTGGAATCAGACGAACCGGAGACAATATATTTCCCATCCTGGCTGCCCGCGACACAGGTGACCGGACCGTTGTGCTTAAAGTTGGGACTGCCCAGGAACCCTGCCAGTTCCTTGCCAGAATATTCTTGGTAATATTTAAAATTTTTGTCCTCCGGGTTGTATTCGCTTGAATCCAAAGTCAGTACACTCCCCCCTGCTTTTTCTATCTGTTCCTTTTCCGCATCCAAAAATTTTCGTTCTTCTACTTTCCTGTGCTTTTGCAGCCAGTTATCCAACAACTCTTCATCCATGATTTTTTTCAACAGATCTTCCCGCAGCGATACGATCTCCGACCCGCCCTCAGAAAATACGTCATAGTCCAGGTATTTTTCTAAAAAATCAGGCCGGCTGAGGCGTGAAATGTTTTGAAATGTTTCTATCCATTTTTTTAATTTTCTCTTATCCTTGATTAATACAGCAGATTTAAGGCATTGGTAGACCCATTCTATGGCATCCCGATTTTCTGCTATCTCCATTTCTATGTCATGGTGCAAAAGTTCCACCCTCGTTCTCTGGTACTGCCGGTCTATAAAACTCTCAAATTCAGCCAATGATTTATAGGCGAGGTTGTAAAATCGGGTCCTAATCTCTTTGCTTTCTATATCCAAAATACAATTCTTAATAAATCGTAATATCCTGGCACCATTTTTAATTCCACTGCCCATGGAAATGGGAAGTATTTCCGACTGGAAAAATATGGGATCTTTTTGCGCCAGGTGTTCAATATAGTGTTTATTTTCAAAAATCTCTTCCAGGTAAAGGGGATCATTGAATTTTTCCACGATGTACCGGGCGGCCAGGTATTCCATGACCGTGGAATGCATAAATACATATTCTCCGCCTCCAGCGGAAATCAGCATATGATCCGCCTTCATCTGTTCCAACCAACTTTCCGCTTCCTCTTCAGCATTCCCATCTACAGCCACCAACTTCGCGAATTTCTGAAAAATACCAATAATATCTTCCTCATGGATAACCCTACCTTTATCCATGTGCTCATAAGAAAGCAGGGTCAGGGCATCGTAGATTTCTTTCGCGCTTTTCTGCTCTTTCAGCACCCGTTTGGACCGGGCCTCTCTGAAAAAGGTGCGCATATCCATGTTGAAATTTTTTTCTTTTACCTGCTTCCATACCCTTACCAGGATAAAAATAACGATCACATCGTACATAAAATAGCGGGTATCGAATTTTCTGAATATTTCAAAATAGGCAATCACCAGCAAGGCCGTCAATGGGGTTCCCCCCACTTTGGCGGCAATCTCCTCTTTCCACACCACCTCGTCGAAGGCTTTAAACAATTTGGGTTTTCCTATATAAAAATATTCCGCCATCTCCCGGAGTTGTTCCATATCCAGGGGCCGTACTTCAAACACCGGCTGTAATACCTCTGCATTCTTGCCGCAAAAATAGGTTTCCCTTTCCGAATACCGGGAGGTCAGGTAAATCCGGGTGCTTTCTTGTTTCCCCTCTTTTGGGTCCAAGAACAACGCATCAAAGGAGACCATAGTTTCTCCATCTGAATCAAGGTAAACCCAGGTGATTTCTTTTTTTCCTTCTTTTGAATCCAGGAACAACGTTTTAACCGAAGCGATTATTTTCTCTTTTACATCCTTATCCAGAGATTCGTCCAGTGCATCCACCAGGATGGTTAGGCGTCCCTGGTGATAGGCCTGGTGCACCAGCCTTTCCGCCTTTTTAATGTCCTTTTCAACTTTTTTATCCTTCTCCTCTTTCTTGAATAAAAAACAATGGGTCAGGTAATTAAGAATAGTTTCGACATTAAAGACAGTTTCACTCTCCTTTTCTCTGGGAAACGCTTGCCTGTACCACCGGGTATAGCTCATGATATTGCCGCAGGGGATAAACAAAACCAGGCGCTGTTTTTCATCTTTTTTGCGCTGCCGGTTGTGTTTAAATTCCCTGTAGGCAAAGTATTTTAAGATGGTGGTTTTCCCGGAGCCGGGAAGCCCCAAGATAATACCTTTGTCCTGGGTTTCATACAATTTTTTTACATCCACGTAAGGCATCCGGTGAGGTTTGCCTTTATGAAATTCCTTTTCCCGTTTCCGTTCGATCCCCATCATCTCATCCACGTCGAATTCTTCTTTTTCCAAAAGGTTTTCTTCTTCGGTTAACGTAAACCCGGTTTTGACATCCAGGTTGATAAAGTTGTTTTCCATGCTCATGGCCGGGTAGAGATCGCCGAAAACCGGGATTTCTTTTGTGTCCGCTTCTAATTCCGCCATTTTGACCCACAAAAGATTGGATGAATCGATGTCTTCCTTTTCCGGGAAAATTAATTTATAAAGGGTCACTTCCCTATCAAATCCTTTTAATGTTTCTTTTCCTACTTCTGCTTTGTTGATATTTTTTCTTTTAAGCTCGTCTTCTAAAAAATCAAGAAGAGTCTCTGTAATCAGTAGTTCAACATCGTATGTTCTGGCATATTTTTCCATGCGAAAGACTTTTATTCCTTCCGGTCCGATCAGGTCTGATATTTTTTGGTCGAAAAATTCAAAAGAGAATTTTCCATAATGCGCCACCATACGTAAGTCTGCAAAGAATTCGTCACAATCCAGTGCCCTGGTTTTTGAGCACTCCTTTAAGCGGATGACAAAATCCAGGAAGTTTTCTTCTTCTTTAAAGAAGATCAAAACCGCATCGCCGATCCGTTTGATAAATTCCCCTTTATATTCTTCTGTTAGTTGGCGAATCTTTTTTTCAAAGTATTGGTTAAATTGTTTTGTTTTTTCAGTGCCCAGGTCTGTGGATTGGGATGTATAGTTTACCACATCGGCCAGGAACAGGACCCCTTTTTTATATTGCGTATCTACCATAAAACAATCCCTCCTTTTTCTCGACGACCCATTCAAAATCAAAAATAAAGCCTCTGTCCATTGGGATTATTATACATCATTCGAAATCTATGGGCAATCCCTGGGCCTTGTTTTAAATGTTTTGTGTCTGATTTGAGCAATTTCAGATGGTGTATAATCCTGGTTACGTTTTACATATATTTTTAAATTCCAAATTCCAAATCCCAAATCCCAAACAAATTCCAAATCCAAAATTACAAATTACATAAGAAAAGGGGCGCCTTTCAGGCAAGTTGTTAAACGCCTTCGGCGGAAATTATAACCGCGAAGAGACACGAAAAAGACACAAAAGATATAGTTGGCAATTGGCAGTGAGAAAACTGGCAAGTGCCAGTTTTTTCTGCCGGTTTGTTAATGACCCGGTTGTGGCAATGACAAAATCACCTTACATCGTCAATAATCCGGTCGGCGGAATGACAATGTAACGTTACATCGTCAATAATTCAACTGAAACAATGACGAATCGGCGTCCCTTTGTCATTGATTCGTTGGTGGGAACCATTAAGCAGCGCGGTTTTATCGCTATTTCACCTGTCGGCAGGTCAAAACCGCATCACTTAAAAACAAATCCAAATAAAAAATCAATGATTAAAAAGAAAAAGGAAAAAAAGGGGCCTTGATTTTTTGCTACATAAGTAATTGAAATTTTCATTGATTTATGGTACTTTACCTTGATAATAAAGCCATAACAAAGATGCGAAAAAAGATATAGAAGGGATATAGAATGTATATAGAAAAAAATGCAAGAAAAAGGACCTCGGATTGTTTAAAAAGTTTAGACCTTTATACAGTTATCGATGGGCAATGACTGTATATCAGGTACAAAATTGTAAAGGAGAACAGAATGAGAAATAAAGCTGTCTCTTATAAATTTTTTGTCTTTTTATTTTTCTTGTTTTGCCTTTTTGTCAATTCGGATTTTTCAGAGCAGAATAAAGTTGATTCCCTTCTTGATAAAAAGGTTAAAAGATTTCTTGAGAATCATAGATACCAGTGGCATGATATGAATGTGCCGGAATCCGACGGCAAAGTATTATTCGATCTTATTGTTAAACATAATTATAAAAAAGCACTGGAGATAGGAACTTCAACCGGCCATTCTGCCATATGGATTGCCTGGGCACTCAGCAAAACCGGGGGGAAATTGATTACCATTGAAATAAATGAACGCCGCTACAAAGAGGCCCTGGAAAATTTTAAAGAGACAGGTCTGTCGGAATATATCGACGCCAGGCTTGCCGATGCCCATGAACTGGTTCCACAACTAAAAGGCCCCTTTGATTTCGTTTTTTGCGATGCCGATAAGTGGTGGTATAAAAATTATTTTGTGGCAGTCCTGCCAAAACTTGAGGTAGGAGGATGTTATACTGCCCATAACGTCTCAATGCGTTTTGGCCGAAGAGGAGGCATAAAGGAATTTCTCGACTATGTGAAAAGCCTGCCCAATGTTGAGACAACCATTGTTGATTCCAGTTATTCAGGGATTTCGGTTAGTTATAAAAAGTCGGAGAAATAAGCTGAATCGTAACAGTTTAGCTTCAAGCTCCAGCTTTTATCTTTGGCTGGTGCTTGCGGCTTGTGGCTGGGGCTATCTGGTGCTTGTGGCTTGCGGCTGGAGCTTAACTGTTACGGGATAGGATAAACGAAAAAAAGGATGACGGAAAAAAATTCAGAGAATAACCTGGAGCGGAAGCTGGGTTTATTTCCTGTGACCAACATCGTGATAGCCAACATGATCGGGGCGGGAATTTTTACTACCTCCGGGCTGCTGCTGGCCGGGCTTAAAAATCCCCTGGTTATGATGGGGTTATGGGTTGCCGGTGGTGTAATTGCCCTGTGCGGGGCCCTGAGTTATGGGGAACTGGGCGCTGCCATGCCCCGGGCCGGTGGAGAGTATGTTTTTCTTTCCCGGCTCTATCATCCGGTTCTGGGTTTTTTAAGTGGTTGGGTTTCCTTTTTTGTGGGATTTTCCGCTCCTATAGCCGTCTCGGCCATCGGTTTTACCGACTATGTCACCCGGGCCTTTCCGGCCCTGCCCGGTATTTTACCTGAATCCATCGAATCACTGGTTTTAAAAAAGGGCTGTGCCATCCTGGTGATTATCCTCTTCACTGCGATTCATATCCGGGGTATCGTTTTCGGCTCCCGGGTACAGAATTATCTCACCCTGTTGAAGGTGGGGTTGATCCTGGGCCTGGTTTTGTTCGGTTTTCTTTTGGGGAAAGGCAGCTTTACTCATCTTTTCCAGGGAAAGCCTTTGGCTTTGAATTTTGCCGGGTTGAAAACCCTGGGTTTATCGTTGATGTGGATCATGTTTGCTTACAGCGGCTGGAACGCCTCGGGATACATCGGCTCCGAGATTAAAAACCCGGAGAAAAACCTGCCCCGCTCGCTGCTGCTGGGGACCGGTGCCGTGGTCCTGGTATACTTTTTTCTAAACCTGTTTTACCTTTATGGGGCTCCACCGGCAAAAATGGAGGGCGTTATTTCGGTTGCCGGGGCGGCGGCGGAAAATTCATTCGGCAGTTTCATGGGAGACTTTGTATCCGTTCTTGTCGCCTTTGCCCTGTTTTCTTCCCTGAGCGCCTTTATCATCCTGGGCCCGCGGATATATTATTCCATGGCCAGGGATGGTTATTTTTTTAAGTTTGCCGCAAAGGTTCATCCCCGGTTCGGCGTGCCTTTTAAATCCATCATGCTGCAAGGCGCCTTTGCCGCTGTCATGGTATTAATCGGCACCTTTGATCAAATACTGACCTATATGGGTTTCTCCCTGGGTATTTTCCCCATCCTGGCTGTGGCCGGAATATTCAAAATGAGGCGTCAAAATACCATTCCCTATAAATCACCCGGTTTCCCCCTTGTACAACTGGTCTTTATCCTGGCGGGTGTTTCCATTTTATTATTGTCCTTCTTTGAACGGCCGCTGGAGTCGTCTATTGCCATCGGCACCGCAGCCATGGGTATCCCGGTTTATTGGATTTTTAAAAAAATGAGAAGATAAGAATAAATACGGAGTCTATAAATGAACAACTATATGGAGGTAAAACTGTAATGAGTGCAAGACCCCGTTATCTGTCACTGATATTCATCCTGATCCTGGTGGCGTTGAACAGTCAACAGGTACTGGGCCAAAATGAAAGCAAAATTCTTCGGGTGCAGCGGACTGCCGCACCCCCTAAGATCGACGGCCATATAGAAGATGCTTGCTGGAAGGGAATAGAACCGGTTTCCGGTTTTTTCCAGTACGATCCTGTCAATGGAATCAAGGCCTCGGAAGAGACCTTTGTGTGGGCCGCATACAACAAAAAATATATCTATTTTGCCTTTTTGATGAAAGACTCCAAACCTGGAAAAATCTGGTCTGAACTTACACCCCGCAATAGTTATGTAGACAATGACTCCATTACTGTTATCCTGGATACGTATAATGATAAGCGCACCAGTATCCAATTCACGGTGAATCCCCGCGGAGTACAGAGTAATTCAGTGGAAACCATCTGGAAATCCGGGGCCGCGATAATGGAGGACGGCTGGTCGGCAGAAATTGCTATTCCTTTTAAATCCCTGCGGTTCTCCCCGGAAAAGAACCAGGTCTGGGGTGTCAACTTCCAACGGTACATTTCCCGCTTAAAAGAAAACGATTTCTGGACCAATGTCAGCCGTGATATCGCCCAATTGCAGCAAATGGGGACATTAACCGGACTGGAAGGAGTCAAACCCTCTTATAATCTTGAATTCTTCCCCTATTTCGGGGTCAGGCACTCCCGCTGGGACGTGGAAAAGGATGACAAAATGGCGGTGGGTCTTGATTTCAAATATGGCATATTACCCAACCTGATCCTGGATATGACTGCCAGCCCGGATTTCAGCGAAGTGGAATCCGATCCCTTTATTTTCCAGTTCTCCCCGTATGAAAATTACCTCCAGGAAAACCGCCCTTTTTTCAGTGAAGGGAGTCAATACTTTGGCGGCAGTGAGTTCCGCCGCTGGGGGCCCCGTTCCGAGTTTAATCTATTCTACTCCCGGCGTGTTCACAGCCCCAGGATTGCTGCCAAGGTTACCGGGAAAACCAACGGTTTCTCCTTTGGTTTGCTGGGAGCTTTTAATAAAGGAGATGAGGAAGAAGAAATCGCAGATAACTTTTTTTCAGTGGTACGTATTAAAAAGGACATCTTTAAGAATTCCCAAATCGGCATTTATTATACGGGGATGGATGAAGAGGATGATTACAACCGCAATTTTGGCTTTGATTACAATTTTAATTTTAAGGATATTTATTATATCCGCGGCCAGAGTGCCTTTTCCTTTAATAAACACACAGGAAACAAAAATACCGGGATGCATGTGTTTCAATTGGAACGGCAGCCGGATGCCGGCCTCCAACTGCAATTAAATTACAGGAGAGTGGAGGAAAATGTAAATGTCAGGACCGGTTATATTGACAGGATCGATTCCCAGACCACAGAATTGGAGTTGGGGTATGCCTGGCGATTTAATAAGGGTAATATAAAACGGATCAACGCAGATTTACAAGGCAACCTGGAACACGATTGCAGCGGGAATGTGACACGAAAAGCATTGGAAGGATCCGGGGGTATAGAATTTTTATCCCGTTTGCAAACAGACATCAGGTGGCGGATAGGGCAGAGTAAATACCAGGTGGTGGATGCGGAGGACAACCTGTCCTGGTCCGGGGAATTTATCGATATATATGGCTGTGACCTGATCATAAGCTGGGGCAGGAGCGGTTTTTTTAAAGGGTTGAGTATTCGCGGCGAATGGGACCACAAAGGCATTTACAATGATGATTTCAGTGCAGTGGAACCGGGTATAGAAATAGACCTGGACCTGGGGATCACATTTCGGCCCCGCAGCAACCTGGAATTTTCCCTGGGGGGCAAATGGACCCGGCAAACCATCGATAGCACCGGCGAGACTGTCTTCGATGACCTCACCTATGAAACCAGCCTCCACTTCCAGATCACCCGCAGCCTCTTTCTAAATACCCGTCTGAAAGGAGAAACCCGGGATGACCAATACAACCTGGATGTGCTCCTGGGGTATTATTTCGGAGCCGGGAATATCATCCAGTTAAGTTACAAAAAAAGCAGCCGCCTGGAAGACATGCAGAAGGAAAGGGGGTATTCCATTACCCTCAAAGTATCCTATCTACTGCGCATCTAGACCTGATATTAAAAAAACCACAGATTACACAGATTACACAGATTATAAAAAAAACATAAAAAAATCTGCGTAATCTGCGTAATCTGTGGTTTCCTCATGAAGAACTATTGTGAAAATATCCACCAGGACACCTTTGTGCCTTCGTGTCTTTGTGGCAACACCCGGTTGACTTTTATCTGCTGAACAGCTACAATATTAAACTGGATTGTCAGGCTAAAAAATCAAATAATACAACAACCAGGCATTTCAAACCTGGAAATGATTTATAAGGATGAATTCATGAATAAAGAAATGACACCCGCTACCCCCAAATCAATGCAGCGTTTAATATTTTTGCTCTTTTTTTTCTCAGGGATTTCCGGCCTGGTCTACCAGCTTATATGGACCAGGTTATTGGTGTTGATTTTCGGCAATACCATGCTGGCCACCAGTACGGTCCTGGCTGCTTTTATGGGAGGATTGGCCGCCGGCAGTTTTGCCGCCGGCAAATACATCGACAAAAAACCCCGCCCCTTAGTAAGACTGTATGCACTACTTGAAGCCGGGATCGGGATATTCGCCCTCCTGTTTCCTTTACTGTTAAAAGCCATTGAACCTCTTTATGTCAATCTTTACCAGGGTTTAAACAAAAATATGGCCGCGTTGAATTTAACGCGCTTTGGGATTTGTTTTGCTTTAATTCTTGTTCCCACTTTCCTGATGGGGGCCACGCTGCCCGTCCTGTTAAAACGTTTTGTCAGAGGCGTCCATACCATTGGCAGCAATGTTGGTATCCTGTACGGTTTAAATACCATAGGCGCAGTCATAGGCACCCTGGTATGCGGGTTTTTGTTTTTGAAAATGTTGGGTATGCAGGCCACCACCTACGTTGCTGTGGGGATCAACCTGGCCGTGGCCGGCGCGGCCTGGATACTGGGAAAAGCCGATGCCGCGGCAAAAAAACCTGCACCTACCCCTGCCCCAATCAAAAAAGAAAAACGTATTCCCGGCCAGGAGTACAGAAAAACCACTGTAATAACGGTATTTATCGGGATCGGTCTTTCAGGTTTCTGTGCCCTGGCATATGAAGTGCTCTGGACCCGGATGTTAAACCTTTTCTTCCATAATACCGTCTATTCCTTTACCACCATCCTGGCAGTGTTCCTGACAGGCATAGCCCTGGGCAGTTTTATTTATTCAAAGTTTTTAGCAAAAATTAATCGTAAAATCGTGTTGTTTGTCGTTATAGAAATCGGCATCGGGGTGATTGCCTATCTCACTCCTTTTATTTTCACTTCCCTGTATGAGGCGCTGTTTTCCAAAGCCACCCCGGCATTAACGGTTTTAAAAGCGGCTGCGATTATGATAGTGCCCACGATACTTATGGGAATTGCCCTGCCGTTGGCTGTGCAAATATGCCAGCGGGGGCCGCAGCGGGAAGGAGACAGCGTGGGCAGCGTATATGCCGTCAACACCGTGGGGGCAATCTTTGGTGCCTTTGCCGCCGGATTTATTCTTGCCCCCAACCTGGGCATCCATAAAAGTGTAATCATGGTAACCAGCCTGAACCTGCTGGCAGGTGTCCTGGTATTACTCACCCTTGTCTATATCCGCCGTCCAATTCGCTGGGGTTACGGCTTTGCTTTTGCGGCGATTACAGCGGTCTTGTTTTTAGGTGCCTCTTCACCCCTTTTCCGCAGCCTGTACCAGAAAAATCAGCCGGGAACAGACATCCTGTTATACAAAGAAGGTAAAATCGCCAACGTCGTGGTTTACGATTTCTATAAAGACGGGTATAAAGATTTATACCTTAATGGAATTGAAGAGGCATCTTCCCGTTTATGGCATGTTCAACTGTTTAAAATGCTGGGGGTTTTACCGGCAGTGGTTCATCACCAACCGGACAATGCCTTAATGGTAGCTTTTGGAGCCGGTATGTCAGCCGGGGCCTGCTCCACCCAGGTCTCCAGCCTTGACTGCGTCGAACTCAACCCGGATATCCGCCAGGTCGCCGATATATTCAAGCATGAGAACCTGGACATCATTAATAACCCCAAACTGGACATGATCACGAATGACGGGAGGAACTTTCTTTTACTCACACCTAAAAAATATTCGCTTATTATTTCAGACGCCACCAATCCGCTTACGTTTGACTCCTGGACGCTGTATACCAGGGAGTTTTATCAATTATGCCGGGACAAACTCAAACCCGGTGGTGTGTTCTGTCAATGGGTTCCCATCCCCCTGCCCGGCGATTCGATAAAAGTTATATTAAACACCTTTAAATCTGTTTTTCCTCATACCAGTTTTTGGGTTATCTACGGATCGTCTCAGTGCCTGATGCTGGCCACCCCGGAAAGACTAAGCATCGATTACCGGGAATTAGCCGAAAAACTGCCGCCTATATTAAAAACCTCGGGGCTTGAAGAGTTCGGGGTTGATACGGTTGATAAATTCCTGGGTTTTTTTCATATGGGTGAAAAGAAACTGGAAGAAATGTTAAAGGGCTTTAATATAATCAATACGGATGATCTACCTTACGCCCAGTTCCATAAGGGCCTGGACTGGCAGGGAATTCAGGCCGGCCTGGGGTTGTTGAAATACCAGGAATCCATATTCCCCTATCTTACTAATATGGGAGAACAAGCGGATCAAATAAAAAAATCATTGGAAAATTATCTGTCTATATCGTTAATGCTCAGCCGTGGTTTTTTGTTGGGAAGGGACCTTGAATATAAAAAAGCCTCGCTGTTGATTTCCAGGAAAAAGCTCCCGGAAGACAAAAACGTGACCTGTATGCTTAAATATGATCCCCTGAGAAAGGCGTATTTTTTAAAGCGGCTTGGGCAGGGTCCCGATGATGCCAATGCTTATCATGCATTGGGAAGTATATATATGAAAGAAGGAAATTATCAAGAAGCGATTGCATATTTCAAACGTGCTGCGGCATTGAAACCTGATTTTACCAATGCGTATTTGAATTTAGCCCGAGCTTATATTGGTGTTTCGATGTTTGACCGGGCCGTGGAAACGTTGTTGAAGATTAGAGAACTTAATCCTGCCGGGCGGGTGTTACATGCGGTTAACCAGGAACTTGGCATCATTCATATCCTGCGGAAGCTTCGCTATCAAAAAAACGATCCGTTGTTGTACGCGGCGTTAGGTAGGGCGTATTTAGAGAAGGGAGAATTTGCCCGGGCAGCCCGGGTTCTTGCCGCTGCCGCGGAATTAAAACCCGGTGATATTGAAATCCTGGGATTACTTTCCGGTGTTTATGAAAATCTTGAGCTTGTGGAAGAGTCCCTGGCAATATACCGGGAAATGGAGAAATTGCTCCCGGAAGATGCGGGGATAAAAGAAAAAATTAAACAATTGACTTTGGTTCAAACCCATCCGGGAGCCAGGCGTGAATGGATATTTGCAAAAATCCCCGGCAAAGAACCTAAAAAGCCAGATACAGGCCACCCTGAGGGGTGCGATCGTGCCATGGATAAATGGGATGATTTCGAATCTGATGGGAAAATCCGTCCCCAAAACCTCCTGGCAGCAGCCCTTGAATTTGAAAAGGTTATCGATGCTAATAAGACTCATATGCATGCCTATTCAGACGCTGCCATTATTTACGAAGCGATGGGGGAGTACCGCAAAGCGGCTTCCTTATGGGAGAGGGGTTTACAGGTTTCTCCCGGGAATCAAAGAGCAGTGGATAATATTAACCGTTTAGGATTTCTTAATGAATTGAAGTGGAATCGAAACCTGCCCCGCTATAGAAAAATCGAAATATACAACAATATTGGCGTCTTTCATTGGAAGAACAGGGAATTCGACAGGGCCATCCAATATTTCAAAAAAGCCCTTGATCTAAATCCTCAACATGTCCATTCCCTGGCAAACCTGGGAGCCAATTATATTGAAACCGGTAAATATATTGAAGCCCTTACCGTGTTGGAGCTGGCGCTTAAATTGAACCCTAACTTTGCATATGCCGGTCCCATGAAGTCACGTCTCCAATGGCTCCGCAGTGTTGTTGACGCAAATAACTAAACCCTGGAAAAACCGGGAAAAATTTAAGAAAATCCCTCTGTATATTGAAATGCATCCCTGTTTCCTTTAAAATGCTTTCATGAATGCTAAAGCGCTGACATTGTGGAAAAATATTTCACAAGACAATATTCTATTCATTCTGATCGATTTTCAAGAGAAGTTTTTTCCACTTCTAAAGAAATCGGTCATTAAACTCGTAAAAGCAAATATACTACTGCTCATAAAGATGTTTAAAGAATTAAATATCCCCATGATCGGGACCGAACACTATATTAAAGGCCTGGGGCATACGGAAGGAGATATTTTAAACGAGTGGGGTGATGCGCCCATGACCGATAAGGTCACGTTCAACTGCTGCGGAGACGAGACGTTTTTGCAAAATCTTGAAAAATATTCACGACCGGTGGTGGTGACCGCCGGCCTTGAAACCCATGTATGCGTGCTGCAAACAGTCCTTGATCTGTTGGAACGAAATTACCAGGTAGTGGTTTTAAAAGATGCCGTTATATCCTCGACAAAACTCAAATGGGAAAACGGCATCGAACTGATGAAAGAAGCCGGGGCACAAATTCTTAATACGGAAACACTTCTCTTTTATCTCCTCAAACGAGTGGATACAAAAGAATTTAAATACCTGGTAACATTACTAAAAGAACACCAGGCCAGCGTGAGCTGAGCAGGAAAGACCAGTGATAATAAAAAAGGCAAAAAAAGGGACACAAAAAAAAGGACAGGCTAAACTTTTAACTTTTGGCAAAATTTTTACTTTAACATTACTATTTCCTGTGGTTTTATATGTTAATTGCGGCATTCCCACAAACGATCAAAGCGACCTCCTGCGAATATTACCAAATCAGCGAAAAACATCACATTTCCATATATACACCAATCTTGATGAGGATTCACTGGATTACTACGAACACTTTTTTGAGGGGTTTTATCAATATTTCAATGTTGAGTATTTTACCATTGGCCAGGATAAGCCGCTCAAAGTTTATCTATTCAAAAATACTGGCAGTTATGAATCCTATGCAAGACGTATCTTCAAACATAATACTTTCTATGGATTCTATGCCGGTCCGAAATATAATGCAATCTTTGTTAACCGGGATTCAGGTTTGGGCACGGTAACACATGAATTAGTCCATCATTTTGTAACGACAAGCTTTGTAAAACTTTCTCCTAAATGGATTGATGAGGGTATTGCCACATTCTTTGAAAAGTTTATCGGCTACCTGGACCAGGAGGGCCGGCTTACGATTTCGTTTGGATATTTCAGTAATTGGCGATTCCCAATTACAAAAATGTATATAGATAGGATTTCTCTTAACGATCTAATTTACGCCAGGAATCCCGACCAGTGTGCAGTCAGGTCATTTATGCTGTTTCTTCATAAAAAAGGCTTTTTCAAGAGTTTGATTAAGCAGATGAGAGTACAGACAGATGATCCTGATGGTTTGATCACACTTCAGAGAGTTTACGGCAAATCAAAACCTCAAATCGAGCAAGAATGGAAGTCCTGGATAAAATCACAACCACTGGATGGTAATGTGTTCCTGGTAAAAAGGGCATTTGTAAAAACCGACTCCCAATGGAAGGCATGGTGGGAGGCAAATAAGGATAGAATCTATTGGAATGAGAAAGAACAGATATTTCGTATTAGAGAATAAACACAAGATACCAGGGAATGAGTAAATTCAAAAGAATTAATCCTCAGACGTTGGCTGTCGTACAAAAAATCTAAAAAAATGGTTCTTATATATTGAAATGCATCCCCGTTTCCTTTAAAATGCTTTCATGAATTCTAAAGTGCTAATCATGTGGAAAAATATTTCACAAGCTAAAATCCTTTGTGCCTCTTCGTGTAACTTTGTGGCTAAAGAAAACAGGAGCAATCAATGGCCATAAAAGGAATTTTGAAAAAAGGCGAATACTTCGATTCGGTCTCCCTGATGATCGCTGCCAATAAGATCAATCAAATACAAGGTGTGATGGACTCAGCCGTGGTAATGGGAACCAAAGAAAATAAGGCCATTTTAAAAACGTCCGGTTTTTTAATCCATGCATTTCAAAATGCAGAAGACACCGACTTACTCATTGCAGTAAAGGCTGAAACCGAAGAAACAGCACAGCGTATACTTGAGAATATCGATGAGGAACTCAAAAAACTAAGAAAAAAAGAGGACACAGCAGGACATTTTATTCCCAAAAGCCTGGATGGAGCACTTGAAGCCCTGCCCGGAGCAAACCTGTGCCTTATCTCAGTGCCCGGGAAATATGCAGCAGATGAAGCCGGGAAAGCCCTGAGAAAAGGGCTGCATGTGATGATTTTTTCAGATAACGTTCCCCTTGAAAAAGAAATTGAATTAAAGAAATACGCGCAGGAGCATGATCTCCTGGTAATGGGACCGGATTGTGGAACCACTGTTATAAACGGGGTTCCCCTGGCGTTTGCCAATGTAGTGAAACGGGGCAATATCGGCGTGGTGGCGGCTTCAGGGACCGGGCTTCAAGAAGTCACCACGTTAATTTCAAACGCCGGGGCCGGCATCTCCCAGGCCATCGGCACCGGCGGAAGGGATGTTAAAAAAGAAGTGGGCGGTATTACGTTTATATCCGCGTTGAAGGCACTTGCACAAGACATGGCTACCGATGCCATCCTGCTGGTTTCCAAACCGCCGCACCCGGAGGTCCTGCAAAAAGTCGGCCGTGAAGTCAAACAAATAAAAAAACCCGCGGCTGCTGTTTTCCTGGGAGCTGATCCCCAACAAATAAATACCTACGGCATCACCCCGGCATCCGATCTTGAAGAAGGAGCAAAAACCATTTTGGAACTGGCAGGAATCAAGTCCGACTCTTTCAGCCGCATGAATATCGAGGAGGTTGCGAAACAAGAAGCCCAAAAATTAAACAAAGACCAAAAATACCTGAGAGCACTTTTTACCGGTGGGACGTTTTGCAGTGAAACCCAGGTCATATTAAAGGGTATACCGGATGTTTTTTCCAATGCACCAACGGCTAATTCTTTAACGTTGAAGGACATATGGAAAAGTGAAAAACATACGATTATCGACCTGGGAGAAGATGCATTTACTGTGGGTAAACCGCATCCCATGATTGATTTTTCCACCAGGAATAAACGGATTATCCGGGAAGCCAATGATAAAGAGACCGCGGTGATTCTCCTGGACCTGGTATTGGGATACGGCGCCAACATGAATCCATTACCGGAAATCATCCCGGTGATAAATGAAGCCAGACAAATAGCCCTGGATAACGGCAGAGAAATTCCTATCATCTGTTCGGTAACCGGGACCGATGAAGACCCGCAAAATAGAAGCCGTGTGGTAGAGGCATTAAAAAATGCCGGGGTCATTGTTTGCGGTTCCAATGCCGAAGCATCGAAATTGTGTAAGCAAATCATTAAAGAAAAGATTAGCCGCGAATGAACACGGATAGTATTTGATTTTTTAAACCACGAAGCCACGAAGGACACGAAGGAACACGAAGAAAAGAAGAAGAGATAAGAGAGTAAAATGAAAGATTTATTTACTAATGAATTGAAAGTGATTAACATTGGGCTGAAATCTTTTAAAGAAACTCTTGATGAGCGGAATGTAACATCTGTTCACGTGGACTGGCGGCCACCGGTTGGGGTTGCAGAGGAGTTCGTAACCATAATAGCCAAAAACAGTGAGAAAATCGATGCGGCCAACCAGGCGGCTTGTGAAAGAATTCTCAACAGCAAACCCGTTCTTACAGGTCTTGAACCAGCGTTACTTGTCATCCCGGGAATGAAAAAGAACCTTATCCTTCATGCGGGTCCCCCGGTTACCTGGGAGAGGATGTGCGGTCCCATGAGAGGGGCTGTAATCGGGGCGTTGAAATACGAAGGACTGGCAAAAGGCGATACCGAAGCGGAAGACCTGGCAGGTTCCGGTTATATCGAATATTTTCCCTGTCATGAGCATGCCGCGGTGGGTCCCATGGCCGGTATTGTTTCCGCATCCATGCCGGTGTTTATTATTGAAAACGAAGAATATGGGAATAAAGCCTTCTGCACTATGAATGAGGGGCTGGGAAAAGTACTTCGATACGGTGCTTACAGCGATGAGGTGATTGAAAAATTGAAGTGGATGGAAAACGTACTTTATCCAACGCTCAAAGCAGCGATAAATGACCTTGGAAGGATCGATTTAAAAAATATCATGGCCCAGGCGCTTCATATGGGTGATGAAGTACACAATCGCAACCGGGCAGCCACGTCACTCTTTTACCGGCAGATCACCCCGGCAATTATCCGTACCTGTCGCGATACTAAAGATATGGTCAAGGTGTTGGATTTTATCAATGGAAACGACCATTTCTTTTTAAACTTATCCATGCCTGCCTGTAAGGTGTCTTTGGATGCGGCAAGGAACGTGGAAGGAAGCAGTATTGTCGTGGTGATGTCGCGTAATGGCACTGAGTTTGGTGTGCAGTTGGCCGGGACAGGGGACCAATGGTTTACCGGTAAAGCCCCGGTGCCGGATGCACTTTTTTTCCCGGGTTTTACAAAGGACGATGCCAACCCGGATATCGGTGACAGTGCCATTACCGAAACCAATGGGCTGGGTGGATTTGCGATTGCCGCCAGTCCTGCTATTGTTCAATTTGTCGGTGGAACCGCAGCCGATGCCGTCAACTATACCATGCAAATGTATGAAATCACCACAGCGGAAAACAATGTCTACCAAATTCCTTATCTCAATTTCAGGGGAACCCCCACGGGCATCGATGTAAGAAAAATAATTGAAAAAAACATATTACCCTTTATCGATACAGGGGTTGCCCACAAAGACCCCGGTATCGGACAGGTGGGTGCCGGTGTATTAAGTGCACCGGTAGAACCTTTTAAAAATGCATATATAGGACTTGCAAAAGAACTGATTAGCCACAGAGGACACAGATGACACAGAGTAAAAAGAAAAAAACCTCTGTGACCTCTGTGCTCTCTGGGGCTAAAAAATAGGAGATGAACAATGGAATTGGAGAAATTTTTAACATTTATGGATGAGATGCAGGTTTTTGATCTGACCCAGGATTTAAGTATTCACACGCCGCCGTGGCCCAGTTATATGCCGCTGGGGCTTCAATATTTCAAACGGGTGGCAGGTGCTCACATGGGCCAGGGAGCCAGCGGGCAGATCGTCACTACCAGCAACCATGTAGGAACCCATATGGACGGTGAAATTCATTTTTACCCCTGCGGCCGGCCTATCGGTAAAGTTCCTTTGGACGAATGGATCGGCCAGGGCGTGGTAGTGGATATATCCGCTGAAGTGGAAGATTATGACCTGTACAGCCCGGACATGATTACAAGTAAAGTGGAAGTCAAAAAAGGTGATATCCTGATCATCAACACCGGGTACCACAAATACAGTTGGGACCAGGAAGAAGCTGACGAGATCAGGTATTTTGTCAAGCATCCGGGGCCTGGAAAAGATTTCCATAAATGGGCTATCAGTATGAAATTAAAATGGATCGGCGTGGACTGCGGCAGTGCGGATCACCCTATGAATACCATCATCAGGCAGTGGCACCCGGAACGTTTTAAGGAAGCCGAAGCACTCCTTAAAAAGAAATATGGCGCAAAATCCTGGGATGATTATTTTCCACAGGATGAGTACTACCAGGTGATGCATATCAAACTCTTCCCCCATACGATTGTTCATGCTGAGAATCTTGGTGGTGACATCGATAAACTTAAAAATACACGTGCATGGATCGGGTGTTTTCCTTTAAAAGGGATTGAGCTTGAATCCTCCATGTGTCGCATCGTGGCCTTCATGCCGCCCAGTGGCCAGTAGGCAGTTGGCAAGAGGGAAACGAGGAAGTGGTTAAAAAAAGAGGTTAGAATGTCAATTGTACAGGAATTTAACTATTTTAAACCTAAAACCATGAAAGAAGCCTTCACGCTTCTTTACCGGCAGAAAAATGCTGCTATCCTGGCAGGTGGAACCGACCTTGTATGTAATTTAAAAGATGGCACAGCTTCTCATGATGCTGTCATTGATATCAAGGGAATTACAACCCTCAACCACATAACCTTCAAAGGGAAAAAACTTAAAATCGGTGCATTGGTTACCTTTAGTGATCTGATAAAATCTGAAATCATCCAGGAGCATTTCCCTTTGATCATGGAAATGGCCAAAACCGTTGCTTCTGATGCGATCCGGAACCGGGCCACTATGGTGGGTAATATTTGTTCAGCGGTTCCCTGTATGGACAGCGGCCCCATACTCAGCCTTTACGATGCAGAAGTTTATGTCTCTGGCCCGGGATGTAATTTCAGGCTTCCTGTGTCAAAATGGTTTAAAGGGTCGCGCAAGACCGCCATCAAAAAGATAAATATTGTCACATCCATCGTCATTCCCCTTCCTGCTGAAAAGCATGGGGGATGTTTTGTAAAACTTGGCAGGTATAAAGGGGAAGACCTGGCCCAGGCCAGTGTTGCGATACTGGCACTTCCCAACCACCAATACCGGGTAGCATTCGGGTCTGTGGCCCCGGTTCCCATCCGGGCCAAAAAGATTGAACAAGCACTGAATGGAAACCCGTTGGATGACAACCTGATAAACACCGCAATAGACCTGATCCCCCAGGAAATATCCCCGATTACAGATATTCGGGCGACCAAAGAATACCGGATGCATATGTGCCGGGTCATGTTTGCACGGGCCATCAAGGCTGCGGTAGGGCGATTGAACGGCGTCGGTCCCGCATATGGAACCGCGCTGATTTAATCTCATGGAGATAAATATGTTATACGAAATAAACTTTACACTGAATGGCGAAAAAAGGAAAGTCTCTGTTCTTCCCACTGAAACGCTGCTGGATATGTTAAGGTATAAACTGGGAATCACCAGCCCCAAAAGCGGATGTGAAATGGGAAGCTGCGGCACCTGTACTGTAAAATTAAATGATTTAATTGTCAAGAGTTGTCTTGTCCTGGCAGTAGAAGTGGACGGCCAGGAAGTGACCACCATTGAGGGATTAATGGCAGATGGTTTAACCTCCCTTCAAGAGTCTTTTTTAAAGCATAATTCGTTTCAATGCGGCTATTGTGCACCGGGCATGATTATAGCAGCCGCATATCTCCTGGAAAACAATCCCAATCCCACTGATGAAGAAATCAAAGAAGGATTAGCCGGCAATCTTTGCCGGTGTACGGGATATATTCCTATCATTGCGGCTGTCAAAGAGCATGTCAAAAGTGGGGAAAAGGGTAAAGGGGCAAGGAGGAAACCATGAGTCAATTAAAATATATCGGTCAATCAGCGCCAAGAATCGAGGGCATGGAAAAAGTAACCGGTGCCACGCAATTTACCGATGACCTGGATTTTGGCCCGAACCTGTTGTTTGCTGCCATTGTCGAGAGTCCCTATGCCCATGCCCGGATTGAAAATATCGATACTTCCAAGGCAGAAAAGCTCCCCGGGGTAGTCAAAGTTGTCACCGGTAAAGACTTTCCTTACAAGTTTGGTTTATACATGCACGACCGTTATGTCTTTGCCCAGGATCGGGTGCGATTTATCGGAGAGCAAGTGGCGGCAGTAATCGCCAGGGACCCGGCAACTGCCAGGAGGGGAGCCGGCCTGGTTAAAGTGCAATATAAGGAATTGGAACCCCTTTTCAGTGTTTATGATGCTGTTAAAGAAAAACCCAAATGCCTGATTCATCCTGACTTAAAAAATTACACCCATGTGCCCTGGTTTTTCCCGCAGGTAGACACCAATATTGCCCATTTAAGAAAAGTCAGGAAGGGTGATATGGAAAAAGGATTCCAGGAAGCCGATCATATATTTGAAGATGAATATACGGTCCCCAGGTATGCGCATTGTGCCATCGAGCATCATGCAGCCGTAGGAAAGCTGGATCATTCAGGCAGGTTGACGTTGTGGACGGCATCGCAGTCACCGCATACCCAGAGGCATTTATTTACGCAAGCCCTGGAGCCGCTGGGATTCACCCATAAAGACATCCGGGTAATATCGATGGCAGTAGGCGGTGGATTTGGCGGCAAAGCCGGTGTTTCCATGGAAATCCTGGCTGCTGCGCTGGCCACTGCTGTCAAGGGGCACCCGGTAAAAGTCCTCTGGTCCAGGGAACAGGAGTTTTACAACACCTATCAACGCCAGGGGCTTCATTCCAAACTAAAAGTGGGAGTCAAAAACGACGGCACCATCACCGCCCTTGAAGAGATATTGTACTGGGATGCCGGTGCCTACGTGGAATACGGTGCCAATGTGGTAAACGCGGCAGGACTTTCTGCCACGGGTCCGTATCGCATCCCCAACCTGAAAATCGATTCGGTTTGCATTTACACCAATCTTCCTCCTGGCGGTCCTTACCGGGGATTTGGATATTCGGAATTCATCTTTGGCCTGGAATCTCACTTCAATGAAATTGCCAAAAAACTGGGAATCGACCCGAAGGAATTCAGGAAGAAAAATGCAATTCAAGAAGGGGACACCCTGGCTTACGGTTCAAAAATGAATCCTTCCGGGCTTTTGGAATGCATCGATAAAGTGGCCGAAGCCATTGAATGGGACAAAGACTTCCCGGTCAATGACCCAAATAAAGCTGTGGGAAAGGGAATTTCATTGATGTGGAAGGCGCCGGCCATGCCGCCCAATGCTTCTTCCACGGCATTTTTAAAATTCAACGAAGACGGCAGTCTGAATATCCTGGTATCAGCCATGGAAATCGGTCAGGGTTTTTTAACTGTCATGGCACAGATAGCCGCCGAAATACTGACTGTGCCCCCGGGGCAAATCCGGGTTGAAACCCCTGATACCGATAGAAACCCTTATGAATGGCAAACCGTTGCTTCTCATATTACCTGGGGAACCGGAACCGCGGTTAAACGGGCGGCAGAAGATGCCAGGGAACAAATCTTTGATTTAATGGAAAAGGCTTTAGGAAAAAACCGGGATGCCCTGTATCTTGAAGATGCCATGGTAAAATCCCATGATGAGCCGGACTTCAAACTTCCCTTAAAGGATTTTGTCATCAACGGTGTGATGATGGAAGATGGAACCTGGCGGGGTGGTCCTATTGTTGGCCGCGGCATGTTCATGCCGGAGTTTGCCTCTGCCTTAAGTGACCCGGAAACCAGCCAGGGAGGAAAACCCAATGTGCATTATACAGTCGGAGCCAGTGCTATCAGGATTGAAATTGACAAACAAACCGGGAAAGTGAGAATTCCCAAAGTTGTACTTGCCGTAGATGCTGGCAAAGCCATCAACCCGGACCTGGTTCGCGGTCAAATCATTGGTGGCATTCTCCAGGGGTTGGGAACGGTTTTGTATGAGGACATGCGGTTTGATGAAAAAGGTAAGCTGTTAAATCCTAATTTCACGGATTACAAGATACCCACGTCGTTGGACATCCCTGATGAAATTGTCCCTATTATTGTGGAGGTGCCTCAGCCGGATGGGCCGTTTGGAGCCAGGGGGATAGGTGAGCACACCATGATACCTATTGCGCCGATTGTTGCCAATGCGGTAGAGGATGCGCTGGAAATAAGGATTAAATCCATGCCTATCACTGCGGAGAAAATTGCCCTGGCGATAAAGGAAAAGAACGAAGTTGAGAAGTTGAGAAGTTGAGAAAAAAATACAAAGTAAACAATGTGGCAATGTGTAAAAAACGTGGTACGATGGTTGTCCGCATATGAAAAGTTTTTGGGAGTCCAGAACCCTTTTTACAAAAAGGGTTTTGGCCGTCGGAGACAAAAGAAGAGATTAATAATTTGACCTGTAACATTTAAGTTAACCGCGAAAACACGCGAAGTGACGCGAAGAAGAAAGACAGCAGATTCAATCTAATCGCTCCCGGATATAAGGGAATTATCTCTCCTAGAAAAAAAATTATCTCCGGTAGAAACGAATATTTTCTCCGGTAGAAAAAAAATTTCCCAGGTTGGAAATGAATCAGAGCCAAATTGATAATCATGGAAAAGATGTCTTGAAATTTGAAATTTAGTGCTGTTCTCACAAGGTAAAAATTGGCCTGCCCACAAACTCTAGAAAAGCCGGTCATTGGAAAATAAAGGGGGATTCACTGTAAATAGACCTGCAAATGCATATGTAAATAAGCCTATAAATGCACCTGTAAATAAGCCTGTAAATACCTCTATCATAAAATATCCGTGTCTATCCGTGTAAATCCGTGCCAGGATTTTCATCGACTCCGGGCGAGGCGCAGCCTCATGAATGACTGGAAGAATATTTTTTTTACCGCAGAGAGCGGAGAGATTGCGGAGAAAAAAATTCTATAATAAAAAACAAAAAATATCTCTGCGTTCTCTGCGTGCTCTGCGGTGAATAATAGCCTTAGAGATCACAGAGGTCACAGAGAGTTCCCCCACTCACCTTACTCACCTCACTCAACTCACTCACCTATTCTTAGAGAAGTCGCTCAACTATTTTCAACTTTTCAAACACCGAGTCAATTTCTTCCGGTGAAAGGTGGTCCTGCGGTTGGTGGATTTTCTACAGTAGAGGATTTGTTCAACTATGCCCGGGCGTTAATGGGGAACAAATTGGTGAGCAAGGAAACAGTGGAATTGCTGACCACTGCCAAACCGGAACTCAATTCCCCGAATTACGGTTATGGATTCGGGATAACCAAAAGAGGAAATGAAACCGTGGTGGGTCACAGTGGAGGTTTTTCCGGTATCAGCTCGACGTTACGAATCTACAAAAAAAGTGGCTATGTATATGCTGTTATGTCCAATTACAGTGGTGGAATGTTTTTGGTACACAGCAAATTGGTTGAACTACTGAAGCCGCATACTCTACAAAAATAAAATACCTTTTTGCCTCCGGCGGCCAGGGGGGTTCTTTTCGAGAAAACCACCCCCCTGGACCCCCTGCAAAAGCTTTTGTTTTTTTCATATGTCTCTGAGGGTGGCTGCTCAGCATCGTGAGGAACTGATATGACCAAAGTAACTCCGGTCGTCAAAAATCCACCCTTTATTCCATCTGATTCCCGGTTTATTCTTTATAATTTTTTATAATCCTTCCATTAGTGAATATTTCTTCAAAACCCACAACAACATCCTTTTCTTTTTTAAATCTGACCCGGAAAAAATCATAGTTTTCTACCAGGAAATAACTGTCTGAGATGGGAATCATTTTCCTTTTTAATCGTTCTCGATACCGGTAATACAATTTGCCATTTTCATAAGAAATGGTCCGATTACGGTATTTCCCGACATATGATTGCAAAATACTTTCAGCAACTGAAACAGGATTGTTCCTTGCATTCACACCATCATAAGCCCATTGATATCTCATTTTAGTATTCTCATCGGTGGTTCCTTCCACCAGTTTTTTAAGTGCTTCCATATGAGCAACTTTAAGTGCCTTATCTTCTTTCACTTCGATATCCGGTTTTACGCCGACACCTTCCCAATTTGAATCAGTGGAAGAATAAATTTTTCGCCAGCAAGGTATTTTCAAAACAAATTCATTACTAATCGCCAGATATTCTACCGGATTTTCAGCTCCGGCTGTTTTTTCGCCCACAAGGACAGCGTTGCGGTTTAAATGTTTCATTCTATGTGCAAACCCTTCCGCCGCGGAAGCAGTCGATTTTGAGGTGAGTATGTATAAAGGAATATCAGCTTGTTTTTTCCCGGGAACATACAAGGAGGTCATTGACGAATAATACGAATCATCTTTGCTTGAACGAGATATATCGAAAATGACAGCATCATCACTGTCGAAAAAGTAGCTGGCAAGAAGAGTGACCATATCGTCCCATCCACCACTGTTTTTGCGGAGATCAATAATTAATGCATTACAATTAGAAAAAAAATTCATGGCAGCGACTGCCGTTGCTCCGGCATATCTTGTGGAAAAAAATAACCTCAAATCCATATAGCCGATGTTACCTGCTAATATTTTCAATTCTTTAAATCCATAATTATTCCATCGTTCTATCTTTGCTTCTAAAGCTACAAAAGCACCCTCCCCACCCTTATCCTCCTGTTCTTTTATCCTGGCTGCCAATTTCGGGTTGTATAAGAGATCTAAATGTTTGTCATTGCTTATCTCCTCCAGGTCGATAGTTAAATTGTCGGCAAACACACCCGGATCGGTGTATTTCGAATATTTTCCCTCCTTAAAATTCTTTAATATACCTTTACTTGTTTTTATACCTATTTCAGGAAACGGGTATAGCTGTTCCAATTTTTCACAAATAGCTTTTACCAATTTTCGTTGTTCTTCCTTAGATATGGTGTTGTTTTCTTGTGCAAAATAGATTGATTTGATGCCGATTACAATCGTAAAAAGCAATATCATAAAAAATCTAAAACCGGGATGTGATTTACTCACTATTTTAGCTTTGTACTCTTTTTCTTTCAATTTCTACCTCCTGGCCATTTTTAGCCACGAAGACACAAAGACACGAAGATTTCTTTATATAAAGTAATTGGGTGCCTTTGTGTCTTCGTGCCTTTGTGGCTATTTTTGTTTTTCATTTCTTAAGGGCTTGTCGAATAACTTCTTTTAATTTGGGATTGATTTTTACCTTGTTGCTTTCTGCTCTTTTGATATATTCCAGGGCCTTGTCATACCTTTCTGCCATAAAAAAAAGAGTGATCAGGTTATTATAGGCATAAGCATGCTTAGGGTCAACGGTGACAGTCCGGACATACTGGTCATGAGCTTCCTTAAATTTTCTTAATTTAAATAAGATATTACCGTGAACATAATTGTAATCTGCGGGCATGGGCTTTGCCTCGGCAATTGGTTTAAGTAAAAGACTTTCGATTTTAAGCACATCCTTTTGCATCTCTGCTCTCTGACCACTGGGTATTCCCAGCAGCGGGTTTTCAAGGTCTGTTTCCATTTCCTCCTTTTGCTGGCGAAGCCGGTCCATATACTGCAACTGAGAGTCCACTTCCAGGTCTCTTATATATTTAAAACTTTCTTTTGCCCGTTTAATATGTGCCAGAGCCTGCGTGTAATCTTTTTTGTTATAACAAATTTTTGCCAGGAAATGATCCGAATATGAAAACTGCGGGAATGCGTTGAGAGACTTTTTAAAATATTTCTCCGCCTTAACGTATTTTCCTTTTAAAAAAAGTTGTACACCTGAATAATGATACTTTCTGGCTAACTTGAAACTGTGTAATTCTTTCTGGGTTAACTTGTACCTACCCTGGGCAAAGCCGCTGTGTACCCCCAAAGATAAAATCATCATGACCAAAACACACCATGCCGCAATGGTTGACATTAATATTTTATTAACTTGCTTCATTTTCACACCATCCTACTTTGTATTTTTCCTCCAAATAAAAGGATATTACTATTTCTCTTATTTGTCAACCATACCAAAAATCCACAAGTAAAAGAATTTCTCCCTCAGCAACTCTTTTACCTTTACCATCATACTCATAATTTAACATGATCATTAGCGTCCATCCGGGAATTTTCCTGCCTGACCATGGGTGATTTTTTTATCCGTATCACCATCATGGTAATAGAGAATAATATGAGCACTTCTCCAAATATAAAAAGAGACCAGGCAAAATTTACCGGCTGATATTGGACTGTGGCCTGGTAGAAATGTTGATCTCCCGGAAGGCTTAAAAATTCCCCTGCGAATCCCTCGCGGACAATTATTTGCAAATAATCCCAGATAAAAGAGATAAAAATAATCACAGCCCCGGCAATAATCAATCCCCACTCAATGAATTTGATGCGCACGTTGTATTTCCTTTCTTGTAACGTCACAATACATACGGCCANNAGGGTACAGGTATCAGGAACAGGATATCCCAGGTGAGCAAAGAAGGAGGCCAGTTTATGAATAATTTTAAGCCTACATAGTAAAAAATGTCCCATATGGCAAAACAGTAAATAAACCAGGCAAATTTTTGCAGCCTGTTTTCTCCGGCAATTAAGGCAATGGTTACTAACATCACCAAGGTACAAATTTCCCTGTACAATTCCAGGTACAACATCCCTGAAGAAATGGCCTGCAAAGGAAAATCAAACCCCCAGGGGTAATAGAGCTTTCGTAAGTAAACCACGACAATGGCCTCTAAGAAACCCATGGCCACAGCAAACAACCCCGCTAAAGCAAACGTGCGATATGCTTTTTTAACCGGCATATTTAACTCTTTAATTTAAAAAAACCACTTCCATCTCATGATTAAGGATTTTTAGCCTCATTGTTTGCCTGGCGACTTTTTTATTCTGTGCTCTAAGCTCTATGCTTCTAAGCTCTACGCTCTTTGCTCTACGCTATAACTGAGTAACGGTGTATCCTTTATCTTTTAGTAGTTGAACAATACCTTTTTTGCCTACCATATGAGCAGCTCCCACCACAACAAAACACCTTTTGCCTTGCCTCAGATAATTGTCAATTTTATCTACCATTCCCACATTTCTATCGTCTGCTATCTTTTTATAAAGATCTTTCAATTCCGGGTATTTATCTACATTTTCAGTCAGCAGCCGTTCCAATGTTTCTACTTCACCTTTGACCCAGGCGTTGACCATTTTATCCATTTCCTTTCCCAGCTGGTCGGCCTCCAGGACACTGGAAAGAAAAAATTTCTCACTCTCCTCCTTTGAGAAATTCTCGAATAGTTTCAATTGGAACTCAATCCCTTCTAATTCCAGTATTTCTTTTTCCCCGGCTGCTTTATTCATAAAGTACATATCGATGCCGTAATTGGGATTAAATCCTAGTTTTACCAGTTGAATATTGAGAATTGTCATTGCTGCCATCCAGGGTTTAAACTTTTTATAGTGTTCAATATCCAATCCCATTTCTTTCAATTTCTCCCGGGCCAATTGATATGTTTTTTCGGAGATATTGCCTTTTAATGTCTCTTCGCCCTGGTACATCCCTTTTTGTAGAAGTTGCATGCCCACTTTCATTGCCTCAGGATCTGAGAGATTGGCTTCTACCAACATGGTATCGCTATCCGCAAAGGCATCCTCAATGACTTGCCTCAATGGATAATGTTCCTTTTTCAAGAGATGGATAGAACCCAAAAGATAACTGCTACCCTTATCTGACTCAACTTTCCATAAAAACGATTTCTCTGCGTATAATTGCCCAAACGAACCAAGTGTTACCAGGGCAATCACAACTAAAATTGATATAAAAATTCTTCTTCGCATTATTAGAATCCTCCTATTCTTACGCTGCTATTATAGCATAAAAATCAAGTTTTTAAGAATGAAAACCACAGAGGACACAGAGATCACTGAGACAAAATTTTATAAGAGTACTCATGAGGCAGAGTAAAGTGATACCAATAGGGCACGATGATTGAAACCTGGTAACACAGGCTGACCATGTATGAGAAATTTTTACGGGGTCCAGGCCCGCGGCGCGGGCAGCCGCAGAAGGTCCTTCGGACCATCTCGAAGGCTTCCTTACCAGAGCCAACCAACCAGGTAACCGCTTTTGAAATTGACATGTATTGAAGAGAGGAATGTTGTTTCAACCGTTTGGGGAAGCCTTCAACTTACTTACCTTACTCACCCTACTCAACTAAATAGGCCCCCTGGTCGCCGAAGGCGAAATAAGGCAAATGGCGGAGAGGGTGGGATTCGAACCCACGGTCCCGTTGCCAGGACAACTGCTTAGCAGGCAGCCCGATTCAGCCGCTCTCGCACCTCTCCGCGCTGCACAATAATGTAGTATTCCCTGCCGAGGACGGGACTCGAACCCGTACAGGCTTTCACCCACAAGCTCCTCAAGCTTGCGTGTCTACCAATTCCACCACCTCGGCATTATTTGCCTGTAACCTGTAACGGTGGATGCAGTGACTTATAATTACTTATAACGTCTTACAAGTCACCAGGCTGTTTTTCACTGCCTGTTTTACCTGGTTCCTCTTTTTTCTGTGTCTCTTTGGTTTTGTCCTTCGTATCAGACGATTCCGCCGGAGGTTGGGTTGTCCCTTCCTTTTGATCGGCTTTATCTTTATCGGTTTTATCTTCTGTGGTTGTGGTTGGTGTCGTTCCTGTTTGCTCCGTTTTCACATCTTCCGGTTGGATAACAGATTTGGGACCTGCCTTGTTGGCAGCCATAATCCACAATGTCAGCGACGTCACCATAAACAAAATGGCCAGGGTGGTGGTCATTTTTGATAAAAACGACGCAGCACCCCGCGGTCCAAACGTCGATTGCGAGCCGACACCTCCAAACGCTCCGGCCAGGTCCGCACTTTTTCCACTCTGCAGCAGCACAATAATAACAAGCAATACACATACCAAAATATGTATAAACAACACTAAACCTTCCAAGATATCCTCCTATCCGTTGGCAAGTTTGTACGAGTCTTGAATTATACCAAAAAAATCATCAACTTTCAAGGAGGCACCGCCAACAAGAACACCATTTATGTCTTTTTGCCGGAGAAGATCATAACTGTTTGCAGGTTTTACTGAGCCTCCATAAAGAATCCGGGTGGTTTCCGGCGACCCGATTTTTTTCTGCAAAATCTCCCGTATAAACTCATGAACCTCTTGGGCTTGCTCCGGAGTAGCGTTCTTACCTGTACCAATGGCCCAAATGGGTTCGTAGGCAATCACTACCTTTTCAATTTCAACGAGATTCAATCCCTCCAGGTCCTTGCCCAACTGATCTTCTACTTTGGAAAATGTTTTCCCTGCTTCCCGCTCTTCCAGTGATTCCCCGATACACAGCACAGGTGTAAATCCATGCTTTAAAGCGGTTTTAACTTTCTTATTGATATCCTCATCTTTTTCCTTAAAAATCTCCCGCCGCTCCGAATGTCCGATCAACACATAATCCACAAGATTTCCCAGCATGAGGGGAGATATCTCACCGGTAAAGGCACCGTTTTCTTCAAAATGGAGATTCTGGGCTCCGGTTTTAATCCTGGAAGAAATTCCCTTCACCGCATATAGGGAGGTAAATGGCGGAAAAACCAGGATTTCAACCGCGTCATCCTGGGGAAGCGTATTAATTTTCTCATTGAGAGCTTTCAGGAAATCCACACTCTCTTCCACGGTTTTAAACATCTTCCAGTTACCGGCAATGATATATTCTTTTTCCATTTTTATTAAGCCTCTGATAACGATTCAATGCCGGGTAATTTTTTACCGGAAAGAAATTCCAGTGAGGCGCCGCCGCCAGTAGAAATATGGGTGACCTTATCTGCCACACCGGCTTTGTTAATGGCAGAGACCGAATCTCCACCACCGATAATGGTAGTGGCCGAACTTTCAGCCACTGCTTTGGCGATTTCCATTGTACCCGCGGCAAAATTTTCGATCTCAAAAACCCCCATGGGACCATTCCAAACAATCAGCTCAGCATCTTTTAATTCCTGGCAATATAATTCAATGGTTTCAAAACCAATATCCAGGCCCATCATGTTTTCCGGTATATCTTTCCCTTTTTTGATCATACGGATGGTGACTTCCGGTTCGATTTTAATAGCAGCCACATGGTCTATTGGTAATAGGAGTTTGATGTTTTTCTCTTCTGCTTTTTTTATAATATCTTTACACACAGCGATGAAATCATCTTCAACGATTGAGTTTCCTACGTCAAATCCCTTTGCTCTCAAGAAAGTATGAGCCATGGCACCGCCAATGAGAATTTTTTGGGCTTTTTCCAGCAGGTTGGTAATCACCGGGATTTTGTCCGAGACTTTTGCACCCCCCAGTAAAACAGTGTAATTCTTTGGAGGATTTTCTGTCGCCATATTAAGAAAATCGATTTCTTTTTTTAAAAGAAACCCTGCGCCAGCTACCGGTACAAACTCCGTGATTTTCTGAATGGACGCATGTGCCCGGTGAGAGGCACCAAACGCATCATTAATGTAAATATCAATATTCCTAGCCAGCTCTTTGGCGAACTGCTCATCATTTTCGGTTTCGCCGGGATTAAACCTGAGGTTTTCCAGCAGGAGGATATCTCCATCCTTTAATTGGGCTTTAAGAGATTCTACTTCCGGGCCGATGGTTTCTCCGGCAAATTTCACTTCCCGGTTCAACAATTGGGATAAACGCTCGGCCACCGGCTTCAATGAAAATTCCGGTTTTTTCTCACCTTTGGGGCGCCCCAGGTGGGAGGCGCAAAGGATCTTGGCTCCTTCATCGACAAGATATCGAAGGGTAGGGAGTGATGCCTTGATCCGGGTGTCATCCGTTACTTCCTGTTTCTCATTCAAAGGAACATTGAAGTCCACCCTCACAAATACACGTTTTCCCTTGACAGACATTTCGCTTAATGATATCTTTTTCATTTTTATATTCCATAAGTTACATTATATATTTAACTATTTGCGATCTTAATAATCAAATCCCTGAGCCGGCATGAATATCCCCATTCGTTATCATACCAGACCAGGATTTTAACCATATTATCCGTAATCATGGTAATGAAATCACCATCAACAATCGATGAATGATGGTTTCCGATAATGTCGGTGGAGACCAGGGGATCCTCGGTATACTCCAATATACCCTTTAATTCGTTTTCTGATGCCTGTTTAAAAAAGCCTTTTACTTCATCCAGGGACGTTGGTTTTTCCAGGTTCACCACCAGGTCTACCAGGGAACCGTTAGGAGTAGGCACCCGGATGGCACTTCCGGTTATTTTCCCTTTCAGGTCCGGTATCACAATGCCAATGGCTTTGGCTGCCCCAGTGGTAGTGGGGATAATATTCATGGCAGCTGCTCGTGCCCTTCTCAAATCTTTATGGGGCAAATCCAGGATTCTCTGGTCATTGGTATAGGAATGAATGGTGGTCATATTTCCGCTTTTTACCTTAAAATTATCATGTAAAACTTTGGTCACCGGTGCCACGCAGTTGGTGGTACAGGAGGCATTGGAAATGATGTGGTGGTTGGCATGGTCATATTGATCACCGTTTACACCCAGCACAATGGTAATATCCGGATCAGCTGCAGGTGCCGAGATAATTACTTTTTGGGCTCCGGCAGTTAAATGTTTTGCCGCTTCATCTCGCTTCCTGAAAATACCGGTGGATTCTAATACCAGATCAACGCCCAGGTCTTTCCAGGGCAATTCTTCAGGATTGCGCACAGCAAAGACCTTTATTTCTTTTCCATCTACCACAACAGCGTCTTCTTTCACCTCGATATCCTTTGCAAATATTCCAAAAACACTGTCGTACTTCAACAAATGGGCCAGGGTTGCAGCAGATGTAATGTCATTAAGAGCCACGATCTCAAAATCCGCCTGGTTCATACTGGCTCGGAAAAAATTCCTGCCGATCCTTCCAAAGCCGTTAATAGCAACTTTGTATGTCATTGCTTTCCTCCTAAAATTAAAAATAAAATGAAGAATAGAAAGTATCATAACAGCGTGTTAGAATCAAGACCATTTCTCAAGATTTTTTAATTTATTGTTTTTTTTATCAATCAGGTATTTCTTCTTATCCTGAAAAAAAGTTCCCTACAGATATGTGATCAGTGTGATCGATGTTATAAAAGGTGCTGATGTGGATACCATTTGTATGATGACTCAAC
>WVZO01000179.1:366-527 GCA_011772425.1 Candidatus Aminicenantota bacterium | reverse complement strand
AATAAAAAAAAATCACAAATAACAAACAAATTTTCTTTGTGTTTCTTCGTGCTTTTTACCGCATTGTAAATGCCTTCGTGGCTTTGTGGTCCACAAATATAGGTAGTGAAAAAGGTCCTTCTCCTATTTTTCTTTAGCTTCCAGTTCCTTGAGAAATTTTT
>WVZO01000179.1:0-249 GCA_011772425.1 Candidatus Aminicenantota bacterium | reverse complement strand
TTTGAATAATTTGATGGCTTCTTTGACCTTTTTCCTGCCCAGCAAGCGGTAGCCACCAATATTGATATCTCTTTCAAGCCGGCGTTTCTCCTCCGGGGTTGTTGTTTTAGCCAACAGGTTCTTTACAGCCAGCTTATAGGCTGTGTCAAATGCTTCTTCCTGGGGAACCTCGATATCGGGTTTGATGCCTGTTCCTTCCCAGTTGGTACCGCTAATGGGATTAATGGCGCGGCCAAAAGGCACGCCTAT
>WVZO01000489.1:471-17046 GCA_011772425.1 Candidatus Aminicenantota bacterium | reverse complement strand
GCTCCGCCGGCTCATGGGAACGCTTTTTATAAAAACCGCCCCTGGACCCCGCAAAAATTTTTATTTGGGAAAAAATGAACAGGAAAGGTAAGGAAGACTTCCAGATGGCACGAATGCGCCTGCTGCTTACTACCTACTACCTACTACCTACTCCTTACTACCTACTTTACTGGAAATACCCTGTTCCATCTGGTAAATGATGGTCATAATACCATATTCAGGATCATGAAGAATGGACCGTTTGACTTCCTTTAAATAATCATAAATATTCTGCCTCAGTACAGGTTTGGCCTTTTTTACCGTGGCATGGTGATCCCAGACATCCCATATAATAATGCCAATGGCAATAATGGTGCCCAGGAACTTGCCGCCGGTTTTGGCCGCTACTTTCCCGCCGGTTTTAGCCGCCATCTTAGCGGCGGATTTAGCTGCTAGTTTCGTCGAAATTTTGGCACCTATCCTGGTGATAACCGGCCGCAGTGCCTTGACCACCAGTATGGCTCCCCCAGCGGTGATTCCCACCAGGGCCTTCAAAGGAATAGATGTACTGCGATTGGCCTCCACATTCTTAACCATCAGGGAAATATCAGAAATATACCGATCCCAATCCGCCGGTTTTATGTTATATTCTTCCGGGATACCCTCCAACTTTCCCTTTAACAATGCAGAATAATAAGACACAGTGTCATTGATGATGCGTTCCATTTCCAACTGGGCGATCTGGGGCCGGATAACCCGGTTGGTAAATTCCTCCTGCACCACCTGGGTAATCTTTTCCGCAGCCGTAGGACTGTCACCGTCCACCCAATGCCACACCTGGGCCAACAAGGCCTTTAATCCCAATTCCTGCTGCGTCCAATAACTAAAGTACCATTTTAAAAAATCATTGTCCACCCGTAACATATTTTTATCAACCCACCGGTCCAGCCTTTCCGATGCCAGTTTTTCCGTCTCCAGCCTGGCCTCCACCATCACCTTCTCGATTTCCTTATTCACCTGACTCCAATCTACCTTTTCAACTACCGTTTTCCTGACCGGCTTGGCAACTTTCGCGTCTTTCCCGGACTTAAACACAAACAGCTTACCCACCGCCACCAGCACAATTAAAATCACAATAAGCCACAAAAATTTGCTAATGGAGCGTATGAGATCACTCCAGGCATGAAGCCGTTCCGATTTTTTTTCATAATCCTTACCGCTCTTATTATCTTTGTTTCTAAATCTAAACATACTCACTCCTCCGGTTTATTATACCAGAAAAAGAAAATAGTTTCATTAGCCATTAAACACAAAAAAATCGCTTTGCCCCTTGAATTTGACGGCTCTTTTCATTATAATGAAACTTATCTTTCTATGGAGGCGCGCATGCACATGCAGGATGAAACGTGTTCACATTTGTGGCAAATGGCAAATGTAGAGCATGGATTTATTATTACGGAACAATGTTCGGACACCAAAAAGATTGTTACCTATTTCTCATACGATGAACCTCCCCTGGAAGAATACCGTGACGGTGAACATTTCTGGAATGTCATGGAGACAGCCCAGTCCATACGCTTTGATCTTCAATGCAGCAAATGCAAAAAAGTAGAAAATTTTAATGATCTGATGGGTTTAATGATGTGTACCGGCTGTATTGAAGAATGTGAGGCCTTCAAGTTGATGAAAAAACTTGAACCGGAGCGCACCTGGGTTTATGTGGCCTTTGGCTTTCTACCTGCTGACGAGAGGAAGCAGCTTTCAAAAGAACAACTTACCATACTGGAGAACTATTTCAATCAACGGCGAAAATCCTCGACAGCAAAATCCAGGATAAAGATTGTTGGTCATGAGCTAGTAAAAAGTTATGCCATGTGCTGCGCGGAGGTAATCAGGGACCTGCATCTGCTTTCCTTAACACCTCCGGAAGTGAAATGAACAATGAACAATGAACAACGAACAATGAACAACGAACAATGAACAATACACAACAGGACCCATCAAGTAAGGAACCAAGAAAAAGGAGGAAGCAATGAAGCTTCAAGAAATTATCGAAAAAGTGAAATTGGAAGCTTTAACCAATATGGAAGAAAGAGACGTTGATGGGACGTTTATCTCTGATATGCTCTCCGACGTTATGAGCAGCGCAAAACCCGGGAATCTATGGCTCACAACTCAGACCCACACCAATATCGTCTCAGCCGCTAACCTGGTAGATATAGCAGCTGTGGTGGTTACCATGGGAAAAGAAGTCCCCACAAATACGGTCAACCTGGCAAATCGCTACCATGTGATTATCTTAACCACGCCCCTGTCTAACTTCGAACTGGCAAAAAAATTGCTCGAGATTGGTTTATAATTTATAAACTGTAAAGGATAAAGGAAATAAAGGTGCCTCAAACCATCAAAACTCGTTACCTTATCCCTTGTTATCTTTTACGTGCATTACGTTTAATATCATGAAGCAAGAAAATTCCACTTTAAACCTGGAAATCGAGAAGATAAAAAAATCGCTTCAGGCAGAAGTCATTGTTGGAGAAGATCTTCTCAACGCCGAAATAACGAATATTTATGCCTCTGACTTAATGAGCGATGTATTGGCATATGGGAAGTCAGGGGCCTGCCTGTTGACCGGCTTAAATTCCATCCAGGCAGCCATATCCTCCTATATGGCCGAATTTAAGGCCATTGTTTTCCTGAGAGGGAAAATACCGGGGGACGATATTCGCAAATTTGCCAAAGAAAGGGGTCTTATCCTGCTTTCCACCAAATCGGACATGTACGATGCCTGTATAAAGATTGCCCAAATCAATGGTCGCCTTTTGCCTTCTAACAAAACACTGCCAACGGCAGGAATGAACGAAAATATCAGCCGCCACGAATTTAGTATCGAAGGAAACGATTTTGCCAGTGCCGGACTGGTGTCCACACAGATCAAATCGATACTTAAAGAAATCGGCTATGATATACAACTGATCCGGCGGATTGCCATTTCTATCTACGAAGGCGAAATGAATGTAGTGATGCATGCCGTCCGGGCAAAGGTCTTTCTAACCGCCAGCGATACTGAAATTGACATCACTATCGATGATGAAGGTAAAGGAATCCCGGATATTAGCCAGGCCATGCTGCCGGGATATTCGACGGCAACAGAAGAACAACGAGCCATGGGATTCGGGGCGGGAATGGGTCTTCCCAATATCAAAAAAAATGCCGACCACCTCAAGATTTCATCAGAAGTCGGGAAAGGTACGAAATTGGAGATGACGTTCTCTGTAAAAAATAAGACCTGAAAATAAAAAAATAGGAAAACATAAGAAGATAAGAAAGCGACATGACAATGACAAACTCAAAATATTATCATGCGCATCAAATTGTCGGGGAACGTTGTAAGGGCAGGCTGAAATGTGTGCGCCACTGCCCCACAAAGGCCCTCAGAATACGTGATAACAAGATAACATTTTTACAGGACCTTTGCATCGATTGTGGTAACTGCATCAATGTGTGTCCTGAAGATGCATTTGTCCCGGTAAGCGACAGCCTGGAAGATTTTAAATCCTTTAAGTACCATGTTGCTATGCCCTGCGTTGTTCTCTATGTTCAGTTCGGGCCGGATATCCATCCATTAGTGATCAACCAGGCATTAAAAAATATCGGTTTTGATGAAATTGCCAATGTAGCAAAAGTATGCGATGAGGTTGGGTTTGCCCTTCGCCACCACCTGGAACTCCATCCTGAAGTTCGACCGTTAATCAGCTCCTTTTGTCCGGCCACTGTGCGTTTCATCCAGGTGAGTTACCCCAACCTGGTAAAATATATCTCACCCCTTGATGTCCCCAGGGAGATTGTTGCCAGGGGACTCAAATACCATTATTCAAAGAAACTGGGGATCAAAATAGAAGAAATCGGTGTAACTTACATCACCCCCTGTACGGCAAAGATCGTTTCCATCAAGCAGCCGGCAGAAAAAGAACGCTCATGGATCGACGGAGCGATTCCCATTAATGATATTTATAATCGTATCACACCGGAAATTATCAAAATACAACAGGAAAAAACGGTAAATATCAAAGATAATTACGATTTTGGCAGAGCATGGGGAATCGTGGGGCACTTTTCTCAAAATGTAGGAACAGAAAAGGCCCTTTCTGTGGCAGGAATCGACCACGTGAAACTGGTCCTCGATGATATCGAAAACGAAAAGCTCCACAATATCGATTTTGTGGAAGCCCTGGCATGTCTGCATGGGTGTGCAAACGGAGTATTTTGTGTAAAAGACCCGTATATGGCACGCCATAATTCCATCCTTTTGCAGGAAAAGTTCGGCCGGCCAAATCCCATAGATAAACAGGAAGTCCTTGAGAACTACAATAAAGGATATTATCATTCTGAAAGTCCTGTGCTGCCGCGGGTTACCAGGGTCTCCCCGGCAGATATTGCCACCTCCATCAAGCGGATGAATAAAAAGGAACGCATCTATGCCAAGCTGCCCAAAAAAGATTGCAGTCTCTGTGGTGCACCCACTTGCGAAACCTTTGCCGACGATTGTGCCAGGAATGAGGCAGATATCACGGATTGTATCTTCTTCTCAAATAAAGAAGCAAGATGATTTTAGGCGAGATTGTTATTTTTATACGAAGGTGAGTATCATGATAGAAAAAACAGAACGTATCCTGAAAAAGTATGAGTACAGTGACTCGAAGATCATCCAGGTATTAACGGAGCTCCAGAAAGAGCACAACTATTTACCCAGGGAGAACCTCGAATACATCAGCCGCCGGTTGAAAGTACCGTTGAGTAAAATCTACAGTATTGCGACATTTTATGCTGCCTTCAGCCTGAATCCCCGCGGTGAACATCTCATTACCGTATGTTCGGGGACCGCCTGCTTTGTACGCGGTGTATCCGATGTCCTGAAACGAATTGAAGACCGGTTGGGGATTAAGGCGGGATTTACCACGGCAGACAATATGTTCACCCTGGAAACCGTTAATTGCCTGGGAGCCTGTGCCCTTGCACCTATTGTCGTGGTTGACGGTGAATATCACGGTCAAACCACCATCCAAAAGGTTGACGCGATTTTAGACAAATACCAGGAAGAAACAGACGCTGAGCCGGAAGAGACCTCTCACTAAAAGCGAGGTTCAAACCATGCGACTGATAGAAATACAAAAATTCCTCAACTGCCGGCACTGCAGTTGGGATGCGGACGCCGACCCGGATAGGTATGGAGACATTGACATTGAATTTGTCCATGCCTCGGACCTGATGAGTGACGTCCTGCGGTCTGCCAGAGCAGGTGCCCTGCTTTTAACCGGGCAAACCAATAACCAGACCATCCGAACCGCAAAGATCGCCGGCATCAGTGCGGTTGTCTTTGTCAGGGCTAAGATACCCGCTGCTTCGACCTTCGAACTGGCGCAGCAGTATAAAATTCCAATTCTAACCAGCGAATTATCCATGTTCGATGCCTGCGGGATTCTCTATGCCAATGGTATCAAAGGGGTTCTTTGTAAAAAGCCAACCGGGAATTCCGAATCTTAAACGTTGACCATGAAAAAGATGCCAGACAATGTTATTTTTAGACAGAGGTTTAAGATTAAAGGAGGCGATTTTATTAATGGAGGCGATGCCTCCATTCGCATCGGAGACATACTAAAGGAGGTAGGCATTGACCCCGATATTATTCTTCGTGTGACCGTTGCTGCTTATGAGGCGGAGATGAATGTGGTTATATATGCACAAAGAGGAACAATGGATTTTTGTATTACCAACGATAAGGTCTTAATAAAAGTAGAAGATGAAGGAAGAGGCATCGAAGATATCGAATTGGCCATGCAGGATGGTTATTCCACTGCCAGCGAAGAGATACGAGAAATGGGGTTTGGTGCCGGCATGGGACTCCCCAATATCAAGGAAAATGCAGATGCCTTTAATATAAGTTCCCAGGTTGGCAAAGGGACCAAATTGGAAATCATAATCAATTTACCCGATAAAAAATAAAACGTAATAGGTAAAACGTAAAAAGGAGAACGTAAAAATGACTGAAACAAGTAAATCCCATTCCATCAAAATTGACGAAGAAGATTGTATCGGGTGTGTCACCTGCATGAAAACATGCCCCACCAAAGCCATACGAGCCAGAAACAAAAAAGCCGCCATTAATTATACCAGGTGCGTCGACTGCGGTGAGTGTCTGCGCGTATGCCCTCATAACGCGGTGGTCCCCATTCTTACCAAAACCTCTGATCTGAAAAAATTCAAATACAAAGTCGCGATTCCCTCCCCTGTGCTTCACTCCCAATTCGGTCAAAACATGATGCCCAATGAAATCCTTTCAGCTTTAAAAGATATCGGTTTTGACTATGTCTATGATCAAACCATCACCTGTGAAATGACCACTCTCGCGATTGACGAGTACCTGGATGAAAATAAATTGCCGGTGCCAATCATATCGTCTGCCTGTCCGGTGGTGGTCCGGTTAATCCAGCGATTATTTCCCAGCCTGTGTAACCTGATCCTCCCCATTGAACCGCCGCGGGAGATTACTGCCAAGATTTTACGGGAAGAAATCTCCAGGAAAGATAATATCCCCAAAGAAGAAATCGGTATATTTCATATTACTCCCTGTCCCGCCAAGATGGTCTCCATCAATTACCCGGCTTCCCTGGAACGGTCATACCTCGACGGCGCCATTTCCATCCGGGAAATCTATAATTCTATGATGATGAAACTAAAAAAGTCCGAACCGCTGTCACTGTTTCAGGTCCAGAGTCGAATCAGCGGCATTGGGCTTTGCTGGGCTGTCCCGGGTGGTGAACTCAGGGGTGTAAGCCATCATTCCGTCTCAGTAGCTGGGGTCTATGATACCATCAAAATTCTTAAAGACGTCGAAGCCGGCAAGTTAAAAAACATTAAATACCTGGAATGTCTGATCTGTCCCGATGGCTGCCTGGGGGGTCCCCTTACCGTAGAAAACCGGTTTGTCGCTAAAAGTAATATTATGATGCTCATCAGGATGTACCACGGCAAAAAAAGTGTCAACCCGAATACCGTAAAACAATTATACAAAGAAGGGTTCTTCTCGTTTGAGAACAAAGTGGAACCCAAACCCTTTCCGCCCCTGGATGAAAACCGGTTACGGGCGCTGCAAAAACTGAAAGAAAAAGAAAAAATGATCAAACGACTCCCGGGAATTGACTGCGGTGTATGCGGCGCACCGGACTGCAAAACCTTTGCCGATGATATTGCCCGGGGGGAAGCCAAATTGAGCGATTGTCACTTTATCAACAAAAAAAGAAAAAGGAATATTAATCATGAAAAGAAAAAAAATCACCCTGCTTGACATCACAAACGCGTTAAATCTTAAGGTGTCATGTGGAGAAGAATACCTGGATAGAGAGATCGAAGCCGGCTATGCCAGCGATCTCTTGAGTGATGTGATGAACAATGCCAAAAAAGGGGACATCTGGGTCACCCGCCAGGTACACCCTAATATTGTTGCGGTGGGCGTATTACGGATGCTGTCGGGTGTCATCATCATCAGTAACCTGGAACCCGAAGAGGAGACTGTAAAAAAGGCAATAACCAAGAAATTGCCCATTATGACCAGTGAACTTCCTGCCTTTGAACTGGTGGGCAGGCTGTATGAGTTCGGTATACATGGACTGCATGAGTAAGGAATAATGAAAAATGTTAAAACGCTTTCGCGGAGATTTACACATTCACACCTGTTTATCTCCCTGTGCCGATTTAACCATGTCACCCAAACGGGTGGTGGAGAAAGCAGTAAAAGAGAATCTTGACATGATAGCAATTTGTGATCACAATTCGGCAGAAAATGTTGGGGCAGCCATGGCAGCAGCCGCAAATAAGAAAATAACCGTATTGCCCGGGATGGAAGTAACCACTGTTGAAGAAGTTCATATTATTGCCCTATTTGATGAACTCCACCAGGTTTTGGATTTGCAGCGAATTGTCTATGAACATCTTCCCCCCGAAGAAAACAGGGAAGACATTTTCGGTGAACAGATCGTTGCCAATGAATTCGATGATGTGGAAGGTTATAACAACCGGTTATTGATGGCTGCCACGCAATTGACGTTAGAAAAGTGGGTGGATGAAATTCACACGCTTGGCGGCCTGGTCATTGCCGCTCATATTGATCGTGAGGCTTATAATAGTATTATTGGGCAATTGGGTTTTATCCCCCCTGACCTTGAACTGGATGCCCTGGAAATATCATCCCATACGAGCCCTTCTCACGCCCTGGAACGATACCCGGGAATCGAAGAATTCCCCTTAATATCTTCTTCTGATGCGCACTATTTACAAGATATCGGCAAAGCCACCTCATCCTTCTTGCTGGATGCACCCGGGGTCGATGAAATTCGCAAGGCGTTTAAAAAACAAGACGGAAGAAATCTGCTAATAGAACAACCGATAATGGAGGCGTGAATTGCAAGATCTTTCTCTCCACATCCTGGATATCAGTGAAAATTCCATCGCCGCCGGGGCAACAAAAATTAAAATAAAAATAAACGAAGATATCAAAGGCAATAAACTGGTACTGGAAATAGAAGATAACGGTAAAGGCCTGGATAAAGAAACGGAGCAAAAAGTACTTGACCCCTTTTACACCACCAAAAAAAATGGGGAAGTGGGTTTGGGGATTCCCATGTTGGCGCACTCGGCAAAGGAAGCCGAAGGAAATTTAGAAATTAAGTCTCAACCAGGAAAAGGAACCACCATAACCGTCCAATTTGTCTATGATCATATTGATCGCAAACCTCTTGGTGATATAGCAGACACCATTATTGCCTTGATTACCGGTAAAAGCAGGGACATCGATATTATCTATGAGCACTGCAGGAATGGAGATGGGTTTCAATTGGATACCCGGGATATAAAGGAAGAATTACAGGATGTGCCCATCAACAATCCTGAAGTTTTGAATTATTTACGAGAAACCATTAAGAATGGATTAAAGGACCTGGAAAAGGAAGGAAAATAAAATGAAGAAACTAAAAATTGGCGATTTAGAGAAAATCAGGGAAAAGGTAAGAAAGACCTCGAGTTTAAGACAGGGTAAAGCAAGGGCCAAAGTGACCATTCACATGGGCACCTGCGGGATAGCGGCCGGTGCGCGGAAAATCCTCACGGCATTACTGGAGGCCATAGAGAAAGCAAAATTAAAGGATATCATCGTAACCACCTCCGGCTGTGCCGGGCTCTGCAGCAGCGAACCCATGGCTACCCTGGAAATAACAGGAGAGCCGCCCATAAAGTATGTGGAGCTAACCCCGGAAAAAATCGAAGAGATATTAAAGGAGCATATTATTAACGGTAATATCTTAAAAAAATATGCACTTGCTATCGGAAGCGAACGAACTCACTGAGAAGAAGCTCATAGGGATAAGGGCGAATACAAGATTCGCCCCTACAAAGGCTTCCGGGGTGCATGTAGGGGTGAACCTTGTGTTCACCCGGCATTTTCGGACAGTCTCCTATGAGCTATGAGCTAACCAGGAGATTAATATGAAGGAACATCGATTACACTTACTTGTTTGTGCAGGAACCGGATGTGTTGCCTGCCGATCCTTTGAAATCAGGGAAGAACTGGAGAAGGAAATTGTCAAACAGGGGCTGCAGGATGAAGTAAAGGTAGTCACCACCGGCTGCCAGGGATTTTGTGAACGGGGACCCATTGTCATTGTGCAGCCGGACGGCATTTTCTACCAGCAACTGGTCACGGCAGACATTCCCCACCTGATAACCGAGCACCTGTTAAAAGGTAGAGCGGTTAAGAAATTAATGTATACGCCGTCGCGCAAGGAACCGCCGGTACCCAAAATGATGGACATCGGGTTCTTTAAACATCAACGGTTACTGGTGTTGAGAAACCGCGGCAGGTTAGACCCGGAAAACATTGATGAATATATCGGTTTTGACGGGTACCAGGCATTGGAGAAAGTACTTGCCCGGATGGAACCGGAAGAGATCATTGACCAGGTAAAGAAATCCGGGCTGCGGGGCCGCGGCGGCGCCGGATTCCCCACCGGTACCAAATGGGAACTGTGCCGTAACGCACCCGGCAGTGTCAAATATGTTGTCTGCAATGGTGATGAAGGTGACCCCGGTGCGTTTATGGACAGGAGTGTTTTAGAAGCCGATCCCCATGCGGTTCTCGAGGGGATGCTCATCGGCGCCAGGGCCATAGGAGCAAAAAAAGGATTTGTCTACGTGCGCAGCGAATACCCCCTGGCACTCAAGCGGCTGTATATTGCACTGGAACAGGCAGAAGCCTACGGTTTGCTGGGGGAAAATATCCTGGGCACTGATTTCAGTTTTACTATTGATGTGTTCCCGGGTGCCGGTGCCTTTGTATGCGGAGAAGAAACCGCACTCCTTGCCTCCCTCGAGGGCAGGGTAGGCAGGCCCCGGACAAGACCCCCCTATCCATCAGAAGAAGGCCTTTGGGGGAAACCCACCTGCATCAATAATGTGGAAACCTGGGCCAATGTCCCCAACATTATGTTAAGAGGTGCGGATTGGTTCTCTTCCATCGGCACCGAAACCAGTAAAGGCACAAAAATATTTTCACTGGTAGGTAAAATAAACAATACCGGGCTCGTCGAGGTTCCCATGGGAATCAGCCTCAGGGAAATTATCTTTGATATCGGCGGTGGTATTGCCAAAGGCAAGAATTTCAAAGCGGTACAGACCGGCGGACCTTCCGGCGGCTGCATACCCGAAGAACTCCTTGACTTGCCCATCGATTATGAAAGCCTGACTAAGGCGGGTTCCATCATGGGTTCGGGCGGTATGATCGTTATGGATGAGGACAGTTGTATGGTAGACCTGGCCCGGTACTTTTTGAAATTCACTGTGGAGGAATCCTGCGGGAAATGTACCCCCTGCCGGGTGGGAACCCGGCACCTGGTGGAACTTTTAGATAAAATTTGTGATGGTAATGGAGAAGAAGGCGACCTGGAACGGTTGGAATTCCTGGCTAATACCATCAAATCCACCTCGCTCTGCGGGTTGGGGCAAACCGCACCAAACCCGGTCCTTACTACCCTGAAATATTTCAGGGATGAATATAACGCGCACATCCGGGAGAAAATGTGCCCGGCCTTGATTTGTAAAGCTCTCATCGAATTCCGCGTGATCCAGGAGAATTGCACCGGGTGCCAGCGATGTGTGAGTGTATGCCCCACCGGCGCCATCACCGGTCCCAGGTCTGAGCCTCATTTCCTGGATAAAAGTAAATGTATCAAATGCCGGGCCTGCTATGAAATATGCAGATTTGATGCGATTGCAGGCGATGCCATCAGGATCGTTTCAATGGAGGAAAAGACATCATGAAACTCACAATCGATAACCGGGAAATTGACGTAAACCAAGGCATAACCATACTTGATGCAGCAGAGACAAATAACATATATATCCCTCATCTCTGCTTCCATCCTGAACTCACCCTTTATGGTGGATGCCGGTTATGCATTGTAGAAGTTGACGGGATGCGGGGGTACCCAATCGCCTGTACCACCCGTGTGCAAGAGGGAATGAAGATTCGCACCCACAGCAGCATTCTCCAGGAGATGCGAAAAGAAATCCTTCAACTCATTCTCAGTGAACACCCTGCCGGCTGTCTTATCTGTGATGAGGCCGAAGAATGCAAAGGTACCCAGGACAGCATCCGCAAAGTGGGCGTCACCACCGGATGCAGATGGTGCCCCAAAGACAGGGACTGCGAACTCCAGAAAGTGGTCGAAGAACTGGGAATTAAAGAAATTGAATTCCCCGTCTACTACCAGGACCTGGAAGTAGAGAAGTATGATCCCTTTTTTGACAGGGATTATAACCTTTGTATATATTGCGCCCGGTGTGTACGCATCTGCAAGGAGCATCGTAAAAGCTTTGTGTTGGATCTACACGAAAGGGGTAAAGACATGGTTGTGGGACCTGCGTTTCATGAGTCTCATATTAAAGCCGAATGCGAATTTTGCGGTGCCTGCGTCTCTGTCTGCCCCACCGGCACCCTCTCGGAAAAATACCGGAAATGGGCCGGTGTCCCAGACGCTTACCAGGAATCCATTTGCCCCTTATGCAGCCTGAACTGTGAAATACAAATGGTCATCAAAAAAGGCAAGGTAATCGGCACGCTGCCGCCCGGTGACCCCCATCTATCCGGGGGCGAACTCTGTGTAAAAGGACGATTTTGCCTGGCAGAAATGGAGAACCATCCTGACAGGCTCCAGGAACCCCAATTTCGCTTCCCCGAAGGATACGGCATCATTTCCTGGGAAGAGGCCGTTGAAAAAGCTGCCCAGCAATTGAACGCAGCCAAAGGCAAACGTGTCGCTTTTTATCTCTCCCCGAATCTCTCCCTGGAGGAATACGCCGCCGTCAACCAATTTGCCGCTAAAGTCATGAACACTGACAATATCACCTCTTCCATCCTTAATGAGAATATGATCGCCTTTCTCTCCCTCGCTGAGAAATCTGTCTCCTTGAAGGAGGTTGAAAACTCCGCTGCCATTATCTCTGTTTTTCTCAGGGGAAATTACCATTATGCCCCCCTGACCCTGGCAGTAAAACGAGCCGCAGATAAAGGCGTACCCCTTTACCAGGTGGGATGGACCACGGATACCACCTCACGCTTTGCCAGTAAAACCATTTCATCGCCCCCGGGAAAGGAAAAAAACTTTTTCAGGAGTATCCTTGGCGCCATTGAAAAAGGAAAAGGCGGCTCTTCTCAAATAAAAGAACTGGTAAAGCTGCTGGAAGATGCACCGTCCACCGCCATTGTCCTGGGACCAGAAATTGCAGACCTGACCGAAGGAGCAGATATCTTACAGAGTATCGAAACGATCGCTGGCCTGACCGGGGCGAAAATTTTCGCACCAAACCCTTTCGGTAATATAACCGGCATGCTGTCGGTCATCGAGTGCAAATCCAGCGAGGAAATCGACAAAATGGTAGAAGAAGAAAAAATCGACCTGCTTTATCTCATCGGTGATGCTCCGTTTGCCAGACGGCCGCAGGTGGAATTCATTATTCACCAGGGTTCCTTCCCACCCCCGGATGGGCTGCTGGCCGACCTCATGTTACCCACAGCCACCTGGGGTGAAATTTCCGGTACCTATGCCGGCCGCCGCGGGGAACTCAAAAGATTCAAAGCCGTGGTAGAACCACCCGGCATGGTTTTCATCAACCAGGAGATCTTCAGCAGGATTGCCGGGGCCATGGGGAAAAAACATGTCAAATTCACAGCCAAAGAGATCGCCGGGAAAATTCCCAAAAATCCCTCCATCAAACCTCCGGGAACAAAAGGCAAACCTTCCCGAAAGACAAACGTATCCCCACCGGACCCCTCGTTCCCTTACCTTTTGGTCCAGGAAAGGACCCCGCATGCATTCCACAATGTAAGTTTAAGTAAAGTCATTGCCGGCATGGCAGAACTCCTGCCTGAGGACACCATTGTTTTAAATCCCGGCGATGCATCTAAAATCGGTCTGCAGGAAGGAGATTCCGTATATGTACAGTCCGCCGGTCACGCAGAATCATATCCCCTGAAACTGCAAAATATTATTTCACCCGGTTTTGTATTCCTGCTGACGCACTCACGGACACATGTATTCAATACCAATCCATGCCCTGTACATCTAAGGAGGAACAATGTTTGAAGTAATAGAGAAAGAAAGACTCGTACCCAACCTTCACCTGCTGAAAATTCGGGCCCCGGAAGTGGTGGAAACGCTTCAACCCGGGCAGTTCATCATTTTACGTTCCCATGAAGAAGCTGAACGAATACCCTTATCTGTTGCCGATTGGGACCGGGAACAAGGCACCCTGACTACTATCTTCATGGTAGTGGGTGCCTCTACGGAAAAGCTCTCTTCATTGAAACCCGGTGATACCATCCCTACTGTTGTCGGCCCCCTGGGGCGGCCCACGGAAATCGATCAATTCGGCACCGTCGTCTGTATTGGCGGCTGTTACGGCATGGGGTCCATATTTCCCATTGTCAAAGCGCTCAATGAGAAAGGAAACAATGTCATCGCTATCCTAGAAGCCAGGAGCCATAATTTACTCTATTGGCAGGATAAATTATCCCCCTTCTGCAGCCGCCTGATCAATATTACCAGGGATGGAAGTTTCGGTTCAAAAGGCCATGTCAAAAAGAGCGTCGAGGTTTTACAGGATATGGGGATCGTCCCGAACCGCGTGATAGCCAACGGATGTACATTCCTGGTTTACAAAACAACACAAGATTATGCCCGTTTCGATGTTCCCATTATAGTCAGTTTGAACACCATTATGATTGATGGAACCGGGATGTGCGGTGTTTGCCGCGTTACTGTGGACGGGAAAATGAAGTTTGCCTGTGTAGATGGACCGGATTTTGACGGACGATTGGTAGACTGGGAAGAACTCTTGAAACGAAGAAAACAATACCTGGATGAAGAGGCTTTCCTTGTTCATAATTCAGGTTGTGGAGGAGTATAACAATGACCCAAGAAAATCAAAACCAAGCGAACCAAAAACAACCAAAGAAAAAGATCATTTATGAAAGAACGGACATGCCCAAGCAGCCGCCGCACATTCGGCGAAGAAATTTCAAGGAAGTTGCCCATGGGTATACACGGGAATTGGCTGTCCAGGAAGCCAGGCGGTGTCTGCAATGCAAAAAACCCTTTTGTATCGACGGATGCCCCGTAGAAATCAATATCCCGGGATTCATCCGCTGTATTGCCAATGAAGAGTTCACCGGCGCCATTCGTGTATTAAAGGAGAAAAACTGTCTGCCCGCCGTATGTGGGCGCGTGTGCCCCCAGGAAGAGCAGTGTGAGCAGCACTGTGTCCTGGGGAAAAAGGGAGAACCCGTTGCCATTGGCCGCCTGGAGCGATTTGCCGCTGAAATGGAAGCCACCAAAGAAAAGGTGGAATTGCCGGAAATCGACCCCCCCACCGGGAGAAAAGTAGCTGTGGTGGGATCAGGTCCCGCCGGTGTCACCGTTGCCGGTGACCTGGTCATGCGCGGCCATGACATCACCATGTATGAAGCCCTGCATGAAGCCGGGGGCGTTTTGACTTACGGCATACCCGAATTTCGTCTGCCCAAACGCGTCGTACGAAGGGAAATCAATTACATCCAGAAACTGGGAGTAAAACTGATCACAAATTTTGTGGTAGGAAAAACCAAATCCCTCCGGAAGCTGCTGGATGAATACGATGCCGTATTTATCGGCACTGGTGCCGGTCTGCCCTGGTTTATGAACATTCCCGGTGAAAGCCTCAACGGTGTTTATTCCGCCAATGAGTATTTAACCCGGATGAATTTGATGGGAGGGTTTAAATATCCCCGGTCTTCTACTCCTATCAAGAAGCACATGAATGTCGCCACCGTTGGCGGCGGAAATGTGGCCATGGATTGTGCCAGAACAGCCGCTCGTCTCGGTGCGGAACACTCTTACATTGTTTACCGCAGGTCCCGGAAGGAATTACCCGCACGTTTAGAGGAAGTTGAGAATGCAGAAGAAGAAGGAGTCATCTTTCATTTTCTCACCCTGCCGGTTAAGCTCTTCGGTGATCAAAATGGTTGGTTAAAAGAAATCGAATGTTTACAAATGGAATTGGGAGAGCCTGATAAATCCGGGAGGCGAAGGCCTATCCCTATCGAAGGTTCAGAGTTCAGGTTACCCATGGATGCTTGTGTGGTTGCCATTGGCAACAGTCCCAATCCTATTATCCCGGACACCACCCCTGAGATAGAAACCGAAAAGTGGGGAAACATAAAAGCGGATCAGGAGACAGGCAAGACTTCTTTGGAACGAGTCTGGGCAGGTGGTGACATTGTGACCGGGGCGGCCACGGTTATTTTGGCCATGGGAGCCGGGCGTGTTGCTGCGCGATCCATGCACAAATACTTAACCGGCGAAGAAACCTGGTAGCCCCTCGGCGAGGGGAGCCGCAGAAGGTCCTTCGGACCATCTCGAAGGCTTCCTTACCAGAGCCAACCAACCAGGTAACCACTGTTGAAATTGACATGAATTGAAAAGAGGGATGTTGTTTCAAACGTTTGGGGAAGCCTTCAACTTAATAAAAAGTTTTGTGGGGGTCCAGGGGGTGGTTTTTCAAAAGAACCCCCTGGCCGCCGGAGGCATAGTATTTTCAGGATGGACATTTTTAAATTTTTTAAGTTTTTTCTTTTTTAGTTTTTATGTCCATCCTGTAGATAAAAGTACTGGACAGTATATCCGCACGGAGGGCAGAAGTTTTTTATAGTGCCCGTGCGGTAGGAGAGATCAAGCCCCCAAAGGGNNCCCCCAAAGGGGGAAATTCCAAATTACAAATCCCAAATTACAAACAAAGGGGCGTCCTTCGGACATGTTTAAACCGCCTGCGGCGATCTCACAAAATTATTTACCTGGAACTTTATTCTTATTGTCTGTATTTGTCATTGATTTCCCTCATTTCCTTTTTTGATGGTGGTAACGTTTGGGAATTATTTACCTGGCACTTTATCCAATGTCCCTCATTGATTCGCTTAATTTAAATTGTTTGTGCGCAGCAAAATTTGCTTGCGCG
>WVZO01000489.1:0-459 GCA_011772425.1 Candidatus Aminicenantota bacterium | reverse complement strand
GCATTTTGTTTTTAAATACACCGGATGAAAAAGTGACCGATTGTTAAATAAAAAAGCTCTGAGCTTAAAACAAAAAGCTGTGACGTCAGAGCTAAAAGCTGTGACTTCAGAGCAAAAAGCTGTGACCTCAGAGCAAGATAGCTTTGACGTCAGAGCAAAAAGCTGTGACCTCAGAGCAAAATAGCTTTGACGAAAGAGCAAAAAGCTGTGAATTAAAAGCAAAAAGCTTTGACGTAAGAGCAAAATAGCTCTGAACTCAGAGCAAAAAGCTGTGAATTCAGAGCTAAAAGCTCTGACCTTAGAGCAAAATAGCTGTGACCTCAGAGCAAAAAGATTTAACGTTAGAGCAAAAAGATTTAATTTCGACTGAAAAATAATGATAACCTGTTGAAAAAGTGTCTCGCGAGACGACGTTAATATCCCGCGAAACGCTTTGTTAATAAGTGTTAGTAAAAAAGT
>WVZO01000549.1 GCA_011772425.1 Candidatus Aminicenantota bacterium | reverse complement strand
AGGGTTTAGTAGATCCGCACGGAGGGCATCAGTTTTTTCAGAGTGCCCGTGCGGTAGGAGAGTTCGGACAATTTCTAGACTGTCCGCTTTCTTTCCCTTCATGCAGATGCACGGGACGTTCCTTTAGGTGGATTTGCTCCTGGTCCCCCTGTGAAGGGGCCTGATATTACATTTTTTTTTCATTTTTCCACCGTTTCCTGACACCATTTCCACCGCTAAACCAGTATATTTCCACCGCCAGGGAGTACGTTTCCACCACTCCGGGACACCATTTCCACCGCTCCGGTATACTATTTCCACCGCTGCACAATACGTCCCTACCGCTCAGTTCTTGCCTCCAGCGCGGCCAGTGTTGTCGAAGAAACGAAAAACGGGAAAAACGAGGCAGGCAAGAAACTTTAAAAAAAGCCAGGAGGAAGCAGAAAATAAAAATGTTTTTCATTTAAGGAGTTGATATTTTTTTCGTAGTGTGGTAAAAGATAACTTACCGGTAAAATTGGGTATGTTTAATATAGAGGTTAAAATGGAAATAATAACAACAGTGAAAGAATTTCCTGAGAAAATAAGAAGCCATCATATATCGCCTGATACATATATACGAGTAATAATAGATAATCACGACACCAGATCGGGAGACATTAATGAAGATAATCTTTTATTACCGATAATGAGACCGGAAGAACAAAGGCGCTTATTAAATTCTATCCCCGGCGAGTACCAGCCGGGAGCTTCGGAAGAATTAATAAAAATCATCGAGGAATCCAGAATCAATACTGATAACCTGAGGCTGGAATAAAAGATGCCACTCAGTAAAATTGGGATCATAATACCTGATATTGATCTACTGATAGCTTCAACTGCAAAATATTATGGTATGATCCTTGTAGCAAATGATAAACATATGAAGAATCTTCCGAACTCATTTGTCAGGGAGAATTGGGCGGGGGATTAAAAAAAGGGGAAGAAATTTCAATCCAGAAACATAGGTCTAATACTGGGCCGTTTGGGGATCATTTACGGCGATTCGTATGGCGGCTGCAAGCGGAAAAAGGATTGAGGGATAGTCTTCACCAGATACTGCGAAGGGGTGTTTATGAATTTGAAACGCATTTTCTACGGCTGAGGAGTGCGGGATTGGTGAAAGGTGAAACCCGGGACAGCGTTCAGATGGTCTGTCACCTGTACGAGGATTATTTCAGGAAGCATTTGGTCAGTAATTTCGGAGATTAATGGTCAAAGGTTTTTCTCTATCTCCTCCTGCCTTCCTTTAACCGTATCAGGAAAGCATTTAAATGAATTTCAAAGATTACCAGAAAACCACAAAAAACAAAAAAGGTGACTAATAAGTGACCAGTTAGGATCAAAATATATCCGTTTTTAGTGGCTTTTATCGGTTTATAGTAATTGGGGAAGTTCTCAGAAATATTTTTCATTTTTTTGAAAATACCTTTGTTTTTGTGATGGAGCTCTTCAAAGGTAGCGTGTCTTTTCGGTGAGTGAGCTCGTAAATCTGTCCTTTTTATGATGAGAATGAGAGGCGCTGATACAGACGAAAAAAGAGCCAATTATAATCAATTTTTCGGTATTTTTTTAAGGTATAAAATTAAAAAATATCTCCGGTTTTGACCGATTTGTAGAGATCGTAAAACTTTAACGATTAGATCAAAAGTTGAGTACTTCAACACCCACTATCCTAAAGAACTCCTTTCCAATTTTACCTGTCTTCACAGAAGTCGTATAAAAATCAAAAATTAGCTTGTCCTTCTTTTCTTTTTGGGATGGCAAATCCAACTTTCAAAAGTCAGTCCCCGTTTTTATACAAATGTACAATGACAATACACGCCACAATTCATTATTAATAAGTAACCAATGAATTCAAAACGATTGTACCTTTTAAATGTGTTTTGCCTTTCGAAACGATGTTGATCTCATAAGCGATAATTTTTGATAAGTTTAGCTTTGAATCGTTATGCCTTGTCCCTGCACCATAGGATTCGTAGAATTTATTGAAAGGTAGTGTCAAAGTCTGCCATTCTCCTGTGGGACCAGCAAGAACGCCATTTTTAAAGTCAAACCACCATAATTCATCATCACTTCTTTTACCTAAATTTACGACATCAGCGATTGTTATTCGAAGTATGCCATTAGATGGTTCTTCCACCTTTAGATTCAGTTTTAGTCCGTTGTAGTCTTTTAAATCTAACGCTGAGTCTATTCCAGAGAACGGGGAGCTTTTTTCAGTAGCTAACTCACAACGAATTGAGAACCAATTACCCCAGTCGTATAGTGGGGGTATTTCATATTCAATGCGTAAAGCGCTATCTGCTTCGCTTACGGCAACCCTTGACAGTTTGACTTTAGCATTATTAAAATAGATGCCATAGCCATGAGAGACAAATCTTGGCTGATGCAACCGAGCATAGTAATTATCATGATCCGTGTCAAAATCGTCAATGAATACATTCTGTTTGGTTGTTTCCTTTTTTAACTTTTTTTGCTCTTGTTGACAATTGCTACTGACCAAGATACAAAACAGTAGCACAAAATAGAATGTGTTTCTGAGAATATTTTGGTTCATAATAACACCTCCATTAAAGAGTTGGATAATTATGGAAAGTAGTATTTATATTTAAGCTAAGCGACTAACTATTACAACTCCTTTACCTTCCATAATTCCAAACAAGGGTAGAATAGTATATAATATATTAAAAGTCAATAGATTTTGATAAAAAAAAACACTGAGGGGCGTTTATTAAAAGAAATTTTTTGTCAAGAAGGTAGACTAATTTTTTACTTGGTACCATACAAGGTAAGCGCTTAATAAACCGCATCTTTTCAGTACCCAGCCTTATGTCATAATAATCATAAGCGCTAATATAACCGTATCTTTTCCGGGAGATTTTAAGTTTTTGACATTTTTTTAATGGCACGCAGCAGCCCCTTAGTTTCGGGACTTCATATGGATTCACCCATTTTTTCCAGCGCCTTCCTCGCGGCTTTCCTGTAGTACTCGTACTCACTCTTTATGAGCTCTTTCAAATAGGGAACGTCATCTGCTCCAAGATGGGGGTGAGGAAGGGGAATCTCAATGGATTTGCGGCCACTCCATCGGAAATTCGCCCACGTCCTTTCCGGGAGATCGAAATCACCTTCTTGCACAAGCAGTTTTGCCGCGGTTGAACCTCTCACAAGCTCAACGAGCATAATGTCCCTATTCAAACGTGCCAAGGAATTGGCTGCCCATGTTGTGTTCTGGACGCTGTGCGGATTGCTCCCCACATAATAAACTCCAGCAAGCATTTTGATTACACCTTTCAGTTTTTTAGGTGCTAGCTCATTCAACGCAGACATACACTTGCTCACCGCCGGGCTGCTGATTATCCGCGAAATTTCCTTTACTCGCTTCCCTTTATAGACCGTATATAAAAGATCATCGTCCGTCAGGCCCCGGTGAACCGGGAACCTTAGGAAATATAACAGCATAATCTTGAATTTGCTGCTGTTCTTGAGCCCCTTTGTCATTTTAATGAAACCACCCCTGTCATAGGAAAAAACCCTGGCTATGGTGGATATATCATCGGAATCAACGCTTTTTAGAGATAACTTAGCTATATACTGTTCTTTTTCATCTGGAGAGTAACCAATTGTCTCTTCTGACAACTTTTTTAATGATTGTACCTTGTCCGCATTTGAGCAGCCTGTGATGAAAAAGAGGAATGCCAAAGGAGCAACAACCATGGAGATTGATTTGCGTAACCTCATATTTTTCACTCCTTTCAATGATTTAATGATTTTGGCAAACGATGGAATGATGGGAAAATCGTTTTTTTCATAATAGAATATATTAGAGTAAATTATAGAGAAAGTCAATAGATGAATGAATGACATGAATGACATCCTAAATTTCACATCAAACTTTTCCATGGACCACTAAACCCAAAAATATTAAAAATCCCTCGACAATTTGTTTCCCAAAAGGTATCTTATGTAAGTCGATTTGTTGCTTTTCAGACGGCATAAATGGTAAAAACAGTGGAATTGGAATTACAAAACACTTTATGAAACAATTTTTAACTTTTTGATTTATCACCGCTTTTCTCATCCAGCTTTGATGACCTGCACTCAGAGCAGCCCCGTAACTCGTCCACATCAATGCCGTTAATAACCACCTCCTTGGTAAAAGCTTGGTTGGCACATCCTTGCTTTCGCTACGGGTCAAATAAATCGAGCAAAACCAACATAAACCAAACCTTCGCCAAGATTAGTCCGGAGGTGGCTGATATGAACGAACTGAAATTCGTGAATGAGGGGTTTCCCCAGCACCTGCTCGACAGGCTATGGGAGAAAGCTGTTGAAGAAGCTAAAGAGGAGGAAAGGCGGCGGTTCGAGGGCGAACTCAGCTTCGAGGGTGTGAGAAAATGAGCAAAAAAACGGATAGCGGTGTTACAATCTACTCGATGCAATTCGAGAATGATATAAAATGTGGCTGTTGCAACTGGGGGACTTCGACCCTATACTCTCTAGCCACTAATGCCGTGAATACAGAAGACCTTTGTGCCTACTGTTTCCTAGAAATGATTGAGAAGAATGGTTGGAAGATAATGCATGAGGCGAGAGAATGAAGGTAGTAACCCACATCAGCCTGCTGGACATAAATCCGGCAGACATACTTTCCATAAAACCCGCATCGGTCATACCGGAAAGGATGGAATTTAGCAACCTGCCTTACTGTGTGGACTTCAACGATAAATCAGAGCCATACGGTTGCAATATGGCCTGCATTTCGGAGTCAGACGCTTTGAAACTTTCGGAACTTTCTAAGTCGAAATTCCGGGAAGGAAAATCAAAAAGCCTGAAAGTATAAAGACGATTTTTGTTCCTTTCAAGACAATTCTTGTACTTGAATGAATGGGAAAAGGCTTTTGACAAGTAGTACAATCAGTTAAAAGTCTGGTTTAGGACGGGCATTTTTCTTCTTTATTTGGGAATTATTTTGTCCATAACCTGGTTGTAAAGGAGCCCTTCAAATTCGGGGGCAGCCGTACCTGGTACATCTGGGGTTGTATACCATGGTCACCAATCATTTAACATTGGTTCAATTAATGTAGATATCAATGGAGGACAGTGGGCCGTTTGGGGATCATTTGCGGCGGTTCGTATGGCGGCTGCAACCGGAGAAAGGATTAAGGGAAAGCCTTCACCAGGTATTGCGAAAGGGTGTTTGTGAATTTGAAACGCATTTTTTACGTCTCAGGAGTGCGGGATTGGTAAAAGGTGAGACCCGGGGCAACGTCTGGATGCGCTGTCACCTGTACGAGGATTATTTCAGGAAGCATTTGGTCAGTGAGTTGGGAGATCAATAAGTCAGTGGATCAGAGGCCTCTTTTCATTTTCCTCCTTGGCGAATAGATTTAATCAAAATCGAGTGATTTTTATTCAGCATTGAATGATTTTTAACCAAAGTCGAGTGATTTTTATTCAATGTTGATTAAATTTAAGCTCAGTTGAATGATTTTCACTCAACGCCGATTGATTTGAAGATAAGACAAGAAATCTAAAAAAAGCAGGGCTGCGTCATTATTTTTTAAAAACATTGACTAACAAAGGGTTCCCCTTGTTTTTTGCAAATTCCCCGAAAACCGCGATAATCCTGAAAAAGTTCCCGATAATGACGCACCCTTGAAAAAAAGGTAACCATCTGTTATAAGTTCATCAATTGTGATATAATCCTAACTATCGTCACTATATTCAATTTAGTGACGATAGTTTGATTTTTGTTTTGGAGGTATAAAGCTGTGAAAGAAAGCATATTGGTTAAATCAGATAATCTGAAAGATTATTTTAAAGAAAAACCAGTTTTTGATGTGAATGAAATAAGAGAATACTTCCGTCGTAGTGACCCTAACCTTACAGAAGCAACTTTATCCTGGTTTGTCACCTTTTGCAGCCTGCTTTTTAAAAAACAGGCAAATGGTTTTGAAGGGAAAGAATCTGTTGACAAAAAACCTTTAATGGTACATAATTAAAAAGAAGGAGTTTTAAAATGCAAACGCTTCATGTAAAGACAAACGAAAAGGTAATGACGAAAATACTGGATTTTATAAATACCCTCTCCAGGCAAGGAGATGAGATAGAAGTCCTGGACGATAAGATTTATGCTTATGAAAAACAACAAATTGACCAATCTCTGCAAGACATAAAAGAAGGAAAAGTCTATGACATAGAGGAAGTTGAAAGAGAGCTATTAAATGCGAGTTAGATTTACCAGAACAGCGAAAGAACAGTTAATAGAGATAAAATCTTATATTGCAAAGAACAATCCCCAAATAGCATCAAAACATATCAAAAAAATAACTGATCGTACAAAAAAGATGCTAACATTCCCTTATATCGGAAAGGTGAATGCAGTATATAACCGCGAAGATATCAGAGAAATTATTATTGAGGGATACAAAATAATTTATCAGGTAAAACCACCGGAAATATTCGTATTAATGATCTATAAGAATATTGACTTTGATGAATCAAACTTAGAGATTCTTTAATCCCCCATTTTATCCCTTACATCCTGTACTCGAATTCAATGGAGTACATATAAAATACAAGGTCCTGGATTACCTCTTTGTTCACATGGCTCCAAAGCAAATCCACATCGTTTATCTCCTTACTCACCTCACTTACCTCACTCAACTCACTCAACCAAACCAAAATGGATTTTTTTTAATAAAATGACTTGAAAATTTCTCTCTGATGATTTAGAATGTTTAGCCCAAGGAGGTTTAAAATGATTAGCGTAGGAGAAAAAATACCGGAATTTACACTAAAAGATCAAAATAATAACGACTTTTCAAGCAAAGAACTGAAAGGAAAACGCGTCCTGCTTTCCTTTCATCCCTTAGCCTGGACATCCGTATGCGCCGCCCAGATGAAATCCCTGGAAGAAAACCTGGAAACTTTTAGTCAATTAAATACGGTTCCATTGGGCTTAAGCGTGGATCAGCCCTTTTGCAAAGGCGCCTGGGCCAAAGACCTGGGAATTGAAAATGTAAGATTATTGGCGGATTTCTGGCCCCACGGCGATCTTGCCAAAAAACTGGATATTTTCCGGGAAAAATACGGCACTTCAGAACGTGCCAACATCATTATAGATGAAGAAGGCAACGTTGTTTTTTTTAAGGTCTATGGAATTAAGGAAATGCCTGACATCGATGAAATCCTCGATTTCCTGAGGAAATAAGAATTAGCCACAAAGACACTAAAACACAAAGAAGAGGGTTTTCCAGGCTGTACCCTCTTTCTTCCTCAAATCATGCCCCATTGATATCATCTTACTTCCTACTTAGCTACTTTTCATATTTCCACCGCGTTCCTTCCGGTGTATCGATGAGGATAATGCCTTTAGACTTTAACTCATCCCGGATCGCATCCGCCAACTGGAAATTTTTCTCCTTCCTGGCTAGCTGCCGCTCCTGGATTTTCGCCTCAATCTCGGCATCCAACATTTTCTCTTCTTCCTTTTTCATGACACCAAGTACAGTGTCGATGCGTGCCATAAAATCCAGGATGTTTTTTATATCTTGCTTTTTCAACTCTTTCTGCTTTAGGTTGACCTGGTGGATAAAATCGAAGAACACTCCCAGGGCACCGGATATATTAAAATCTGTATCCATGTTTTCCCGGAACTTCGCTTCACTCTTTTCAATCAAATGGGAAATCTCCGCGGTCTTGCCGTCAGCAGGTTTCAAACCTTTCAGTGTAAATATAAAATCATTCATTCGTCTCAGCGCCTGACCTGCCTGGTGTAACCCATCAAAGGTGAAATTGAGCAATTTTCGATAGTGAGTAGAAATCAGTAAATACCGGATTTCCATGGGGTCATAGCCTTTTTCCAGCAGGTCTTTCAGGATATAAAAATTACCCAGGGATTTGGACATTTTTTGATTGTCCACGACCAAATGCTGGCAGTGAATCCAGTAATTGACAAATTGTTCACCGGTGGCGCACTGGGATTGAGCAATTTCATTTTCATGGTGGGGAAAGATGTTATCCACGCCCCCCATGTGAATATCAAAATGATTACCCAGGTATTTGGAGCTCATGGCCGAGCACTCCAGGTGCCATCCGGGTCGGCCGTCCCCGAATTTTTCGCTTTTCCATGAAGGTTCGCCTTGTTTTTTCCCTTTCCACAAGACAAAATCCTGGACATCATCTTTGTCATATTCGTCGGCATCCACACTGGTGCCGATTTTCAAGGCATCCCGGGAAATATTCGCCAACTTACCGTAATCACTGAATTTCTCAATGCTGAAGTATACTGAATTATCCTTCTTGTAGGCGTATCCTTTCTCATACAATTGATCCACAGTCTCCAGCATCTCATCGATATGCTCAGTGGCCCTGGGGTAATGGTCTGCTTTCAAGATATTCAATGTTTCAATATCTTCCATAAAGGTTTTTATATAGATAGACGTCACTTCCTCTAAACTGGTCCCCATTTCATTGGCTTTTTTGATGGTTTTATCATCAATATCCGTAATGTTCATCACGTGATTAACTTGGTATCCTTTGTATATAAAGTACCGTTTCACCAGGTCCTCGAACATATAAGATCGAAAATTACCGATATGGGAATAATCGTAAACTGTGGGGCCGCAGGTGTACAATCCTATGGTTCCTTGTTTAATTTCTTTAAATGTTTCTATTTTGTTGGTTAAAGTGTTGTAGAATTTCATGGCTCCTTATCCTCCTTAAAATCGTCTCTTGTTTTGTTGTTAATAAACCAGCGGACCTGTTTACAGGCCCTGTCAAAGACAGCGATGTCTGCATTGGTCCACCGGGTTCGGTTCAATGCCCGTTTTAATGAGCGGTGAAAAAGCCCTTTATCCGGCTCACGGATGAGCAAGGATTTCATCAGTCCCCATATATTGTGGTACAATCGTTCAAATTCCTTTTTTGGCGATGTTTTGGGATAGGTAAGCAGGGGTATTTTCCCCGCTTTTTTGAAGATTTCATATAATATCACTAAAACTGCCTGGGAGAGGTTGAGTGATGGATAACTGACAGCCATGGGAATATATATGAAATAGTTGGCCATCTGGCTTTCATCAATGGTGACACCAGAGTTTTCCCGGCCGAATACCACGGCTATCTTTTCTTTGTGAGCGCGTTGGGCCACAATGTCTGCTGCTTGCTCAGGCAATATAAAATCCCGTTTCCATTTCCCGTGTCTGCTGGTGGAGACAAAAGCCAGAGATATATCACTCAGTGCTTCGGTAAGAGAATTAAATTTTCTGCTTTTCCAGGTGATATCTTGTGCCCGGTATCCCATTTTCAATTGTTCGACATCATCGCGGTAATTTTCAGGAGGGTTTACTAATCGCAGGTGGGTGACTCCCATGTTTTTCATGGCGCGAGCAGTGGAGCCGATGTTCCCGGGATTTTTGGGTTCCACCAGCACCACGTATACGTTGTCTAAATAAGTTAACCCGTTATCATTTTCCATTGAGTTTCAAATTACGGAAATTCACAAAATTTTTTTTAAAGGAGAATTATATTATAAAACAGCGGATTGAGCAAATAATTACAGATTTGCCTCCGGGAACATGGGAACATGGTGTCAGGTATTTTATTGATCACTGGAAAAAAACATGGTAGGAAAATCTTCCAAGAATGAAAAACGAGGACATACAGTCAAAAACCATTTTTTTCCCAGTTTTCCTTGCAAATTGAAAGACAATCTTTTAAAATACAAGGATGGTACCTAGAAATCTTAAAGAAAAAATAATACGTTCGTTGGCCCATTTTCCAGTGGTCGGTATTCTTGGTTCGCGTCAGGTTGGGAAAACTACACTGGCAAAAGAAATAAAAACAAATATCGGCAGGCATTCGGTGTATCTTGACCTGGAACTGCCCTCAGATACCAACAAACTTCAAGACCCGGAATTATACCTGGGGCAATTCACCGGGACCGATACGTTGGTAATTATTGATGAAATACAGCGAATGCCCGGTTTGTTTCCGCTTTTGCGGGCCCTGGTGGATCAGGACAGGAAGCCCGGTCGTTTTCTTATTTTGGGGTCTGCCTCGCGGGATTTAATCAAACAATCCTCCGAGAGCCTGGCTGGCCGCGTCATCTATCATGAATTGATGCCTTTCAATGCGAAAGAAGTCGGCACGAGCCGTGATATTATCGATAAACTGTGGCTGTACGGGGGATACCCTGATAGTTTTTTGGCAGGTAGTAATGAAGAAAGTTTTAACTGGCGGCAGGCATTTATCGCAACGTACCTGGAAAGAGATATCCCACAATTGGGCATACGTATTCCGGCCCCGCAATTAAGGCGGTTCTGGACTATGATTGCCCATTGTCACGGCCAGTTGTGGAATTCCAGCATGATTGCCAAAAGTTTAGAGGTCACAGCCCCTACAGTCAAACACTACCTGGATATCCTGGAAGAAACATTTATTGTTCGCCAGTTGAGACCATACTATACCAATATTAAAAAACGACTGGTTAAATCACCGAAAGTATATATCCGGGATTCCGGACTTCTTCATGCATTGTTGATGAACCGGACCCTCGATGATCTTCTTGGCCACCCCCAGATAGGGAATTCGTGGGAAGGCTTTATTATCGAACAGGTGATTGGATTTCTACCGCCCGGATGGGAAGCCTATTTTTATCGAACTGGAGCCGGGGCGGAGATAGACCTGGTCATCTTCGGGACCCAACGGAAACCAATTGCCCTGGAAATTAAATACTCCTCTGCTCCAAAGCTTTCAAGGGGGTTTTGGAGTGCATTCGAGGATTTGGGATGTGAAACTGGCTACGCGATTTTCCCGGGTAGTGAATCCTATCCTCTTGGCAGGGGGGTATATACACTGCCCTTAGGAGAGATTGACCGAATTGTGTCCTGATTTCCCTTATTTATATGAAAAGATGAAGGGTAGGATGTCCTACCTCACAATAAAAAAAATCTGCCTGTCCCGAATGCCGCTAACTTAAGGATCTTTTTTCTCTCTTGCGTGTGAAATCGCTCCGGGCGAATACGGGCAGGCTGTCTCAAAACCCCGGGTGAATTTCTAATCTTTATCTTCTTTGTGTATCTTCGTGTACCTTCGCGGCTAAAAAATCAAAATGAGAATTGCCGTTGATTCGGGGTTGAAATTTAAATTTATATAGTTTAAACTATAATAGTTATGACTATACGATTTGTTAATAGAAAGGTCTATTGCTTCGATATTAAAGATATTGAAGAAATTTTAACTCCAGGTTCCCTGAATCGGCCGGTCAGATAACCACATTAAATTTAATGAGGTTTATTTGCCTGCCATCTTTCTTCTTGAGGGGGGTGGCTTTCCCCCACATGGGGTTTCATTTTTCCTGATGAAATGGCTTGTTTTCATCCCGGGGAACATTTCCCTTTGATAATTTTTATGCGGAAGAATCATTGGAACCTGGTCCCAAAGGTGCTTCAGAGTCAAAAAATGATTGGGACCTGGTCCCAAAGGTTTTTTAGAGTCAAAAAATGATTGGGACGTGGTCCCAAAGACTTTTCAGGGTCAAAAAATGATTGGGACGTGGTCCCAAAGGTTTTTCAGTGTCAAGAAATGATTGGGACGTGGTCCCAATGGTTTTTCAAGGTCAAAAAATGATTGGGAGGTGCTCCCAAAGGCTTTTCCTATTAATTCATAACTCATCATTCATCATTCCGCTTTACCTGTCCTCCCCTCACTCAACTCACTCAACTAACCCCTGAATCCGATCAACTTATAATACTCCGGGTAATTCCTTTTGAATGACTCTAATTGGGTTTTTAGACGCTGGGAATTGTTCTCTCGATCCATGAATTCAAAACCGGATTCCGGCCCTTTATCCATCACTTTTGTCAGAGGTGGTAAATTTTTCATCTCTATTATCTCCACTGTTTTTTAACCACAGAGTAATTTATAACACAATAGAGAAGTTTTCACAAGCCCATACAAAAGGTTAATCATTTCTTAAAAAAGCACGAAATCCGAAATCCGAAACAAATCCAAAATTCGAATGTTCAAATGTCCAAAACATCTTTAAAGACCTCTAATAAAGGAACTGATGCTCCNNTTGGTCATTTGAATTTGTTTCGGATTTCGTGCTTCGTGCTTCGAATTTAAATCTTTTCTTGCGACGATATGATATATTGATGTGTTTTTACACTTCTTGTGTGTCATTTGAGGCTTGACGTGACACTAGAATGGCATTGCTCTTTTTGCTGAATTTGTTCTGCAATTTGTGTTTTGAGCATAATCATGATGTGTTCGATTTGCTGTAACTCATCAAGCTCAAGTTGCTCCATTTCCCCTAATAACCCTGCTTCATTTAATGCTAACAATCTCCGCAGTCTTACCTGGGCTCGTTCGGATACATGGGAATCCAACACCTCTTGAGGCGATGGATTCGTTGAAAGAAACCGGATGATTTCACTTGCTGTTTCAGTCGCCAGGGTTTTGCACCCGACAAGGCTTAATTCCAATATAAAAGGCAGCCAATATCGAATGGGTTGAAGACGTTCCGCCAAATCATTAGGCACTTGCATTGTCATTTGAACCATTCTGAATTACCTCTATTTCAAATAGTACTCAAAAACCCTGTTTTTGTCAACTAAATGTATGAAATAAACTTTGTTGCACAGGTTTACGAAGGTCTTAAAGACGCTGAGGAAGGAAGACTGATAACCACGGAAGAACTACTCAAAAGAGTTGATCAATGGGCAAAATAAAATGGACTGAAAAAGTAATGACGAAGATACTGGATTTTATAAATACTCTTTCCAGGCACCATGAACTCTTGTACCGCACGGGCACTCTGAAAAAACTGATGCCCTCCGTGCGGATCTACTAACCAATATTCAGGATGGACAGTAATATCTTTTAGCTAAAAGAACGTTTAGACTGTCCATCCTGAACTCCTATAAAACTCTATCANNCGGCGACCAGGGGATTCTTTTGAAAAACCACCCCCTGGACCCCCGCAAAACTTTTTATTAAAGATAAGTCGAAGGCTTCCCCAAACGTTTGAAACAACATCCCTCTTTTCAATTCAAGTTAATTTCAAAGGTGATTACTTAATTGGTTGATTCTGGTAAGGAAGCCTTCCAGATGGCCCGCAGGGCCTGCTTCGCCCTCCCACGCAGTGGGACTAATATTCAAACCCCAGCATCCATAGGGGTATAACGTTATCTTCAGGGATATCAATGTCATCTCTTAAAACAAAATCCGCTTTTTTCGATCTTTTCTTTTTGCCCCCTACCTCAACTTTGAATTTGTCTACCAGGAAATCGTATTCCTCTTCATTATCCGATGTAAATACGTCGCGTTTCGATTCAATGGAGATACCTGCCGCGTAAGATTCGCGAATATTACCGATGCCCCCTTCAAAAAACCTGTAAACCGCAGGTTCATATAAAAATATTTTGGAACCGATAGAATGAAGGCTTCGGTCACTTTTTTTCCGTATTAATCGAATCACATTTGCCCGTTCCATGGCATCCAGGAGTTGATAGAGTTTTTCTTTTCCGATCCCCCATTTTTTGCACAGGGAATTAACCGATAACGTGGGTATCGTCGATACGGCCAGGTGTCCTATAACAGCATTCATCAGGCGAAAATGATTCTCTGTAAGCTGCGGAACAAGAAAGGGGATATCCGAAGTCAGGGACTTCTCTATGGTATTCATAACTTTCGCCTGGTAGTCGGGAATACTTTCCGTAAAAAAAGGACGGAACCCATGGTCCATATAATCGCGAAAACATTTCAAAACATTTATTTTTTTAAGAATTTCAAAAACGGTTTTCTTATTTTCATCTAATTGGTAGGGATCGATTAACGGCAATTCATTTCCCGAATCCAGGTATATATATTCACGCAAGGAAAGTAAAGGGATATGCACAAATACAAAACGTCTTGAAAGATCGGCAATCCCACCCCGCATCACTACAGTACTGCTGTCGCTGGCCCAGATAATCTTTCCCGGGAAAGAATCATAAATTGCTTTCAGATGCCTTGCCCAGTCAGATGCATAGTGGATTTCATCAATAAATACACCATCATAGCCTTTAAGTAAAATATATTCTATCAAATCATAAAGAGGAACAGTTCCTGCAACCGGGTTGTCCGCCGACACATAAAAACAATGTTTTCCTTCCAGTTGAGTTAAAAGGAAAGTGGTTTTCCCGGTGCCCCTGGCGCCGGTGATCATAATGGCCCGGTTGTCTGTCCTGATGTTTTTAAAAAAAAGACGCAGTCTTTCGGGCACACCCAGCAGGAGCCTGTTTTGTGCTGTTTTAAGTCTTTTGATGATTTCTTCCATTTTACAACGCCTCCGGTTCTACGACAGGACCGATATTTACTTGATCGGTTCTACGACAGAACCGGTAGTATCATATCATAAAACAAATAAAATTTCAATTTCCTTTTCTTAAAAGAAAAAACAAACTTTTATTTTTATTCTTAAATTTAGAACTGGTTCTGTGACAGAACCGAATTGGGGTAAAACGGTTCTACGACAGAACCACTCGACAAAAAAAAGTCGCCAGGCAAAAAAATCTTATTCCATTATTCCATCTAATTGTAAGCGAAGCGAACGAAGTTCTTTTTTTCGTGTCCCTTCGTGTAACTTCGTGGCTAAAAATAAAAAGAAAAAGGGTTTAGGGGACAGGCCAGATCGCCCCCTAATGACTAATGACTAATGACAAATGACCAATGACATATAATAAAAACTCTGGTATAATAAAACATGATAGAATTATGCAGTCTCTCCAGCGGCTCCAACGGCAATGCCTTCTTTATCAGGACAGGCGCAGACGCTTTCCTCGTAGACGCCGGGATCAGCCGCAAACAAATCTGCCTGCGACTCCAACAAATCAAAAGCGATATCCAGGAAATCAAAGGAATCTTTATTACCCATGAACACTCAGACCATATTCGCGGCCTTGAAGTCTTAATGAGAAAATTCCCCATGCCACTCTATATAACCGAAGAAACTTACAATAATTCACCTTGCTTCATCGATGAAAAATACCTTCGGTTCATTACATCCAACGATACTATTACCATCGGTAATACCGAAATTCAATCCCTGCCCAAAAGCCATGATGCGGCAGACCCGTCGCTATTCTGTTTTTATTATAAAAACAAAAAGATTAGCATTGTTACCGATATCGGCTATGCCTGTGCCAATGTGCAAGAGGCAGTGAAGGATGCTGATGTTGTATTTTTGGAATCCAATTATGATGAAGAGATGCTCAAAAACGGATTCTATCCACCTTTCTTGAAACGGCGGATAGCAGGGGAGCGCGGTCATTTATCCAATGTAATGGCTGGAGAACTCGTTTACAATCATGCGTCCCAGCAGTTGGAGTATGTGTTTTTATCCCACCTGTCCGAAAACAATAATAAACCCGATATCGCCATGGATACGTTTAAAACCGCGGTAAAAGAACGGGACGATTTACAACATCTTCAAGAAAAAACACTCCTGACTTCCAGGTATGGGATTTCACCAATGGTAAGGATGGATACCGAAGCTCGAAGATTGTTCAATATTTAAAATTGAATTTCTACAGAATTCTTGCCGGTAAGAGACTCAATGTCCTTCTTCATATCTAGAGTGGGTTTGAGACCTTTGCCAGTGGTGTTATTCAAAGTTACCCGGAAACCATCCGGGGTGTAAACAAAAATCTTATAAGGTATTGTGTCACTATTACTGCGGAGCCTCTCTTCAAGTTCATCCAGGAACGTTTCAGTCAATTGGTCATATTTTAATTTGATAATGATTCCCCTGACCTGCTTCTTTAAATGAGCATCAAGCTCGGTTAAATTTTCCAGGTAGAGATTGGGCGTGGAATCTCCATTATCCGGGAATCGCCCCTCTAAAAAATAGGGAAAATCCTCTTTGAGAGTTTCCCTTAATTGCGCCCATTTTTCTTTAAATGCCAGCACTTTTATCCGGCCGGTCAAATCCTGGAAAAACAGCTCACCATAGAAAGCACCTTTCTTTGATTTTTTCTGGGTAACTTCGGTAACCACCCCGCCAAGGCGAACGACTTCATTTTTGAAGTCCCCGGCTTCAATACTGGCGATGTCGGTATTGGAGATTTTTTTAATTTCATTGCCGTATTTTTCCAAAGGATTGTAGGTAATATATATACCTGCCACCTCTTTTTCATGCTTGATGATTTCATTTTCGCTCCATTCCTCTTTTTCCAGGTGTTCCCTGGAGATCACAACCGCGGCAGCATCTTCTGCGGATGAAAACAAGGACTTCTGGTTCTGGGAATGATGTTTCTGGAGCACTGCCCCCTGACGAATCACTTCCTCAACACTCTCAAATAAGGCGCGGCGTTTGATGTGGAAACTAGACATGGCCCCGGATTTGATCAGACTTTCCAAAACCGTTTTGTTCACCCTGGTTAAATCGATGCGGGTGATAAAATCCGAATAATCTTTAAAAGACCCTCCATCTTCCCTGGCATCTAAAATGCTGGTGAGGGCGGCAGGACCTACATTCTTCAACCCTTTAAGTCCGAAACGGATGGCAGTGGGAGACTCTACCTGGAACTGTTCACTACTCTTGTTGATGTCCGGAGGCAGCAGGTCAATCCCCATTTTTTTGGTCTCAGATATATACTGGATCACTTTGGAAGACGTAGAGGTTTTCTCTGATTCCGACGTTAAATTAGCAGTCATAAAATAAACCGGGTAATGGGCTTTTAAATAAGCAGTCTGATAAGCCAATAATGCATAGGCAGTAGAATGGGATTTATTAAATCCATATTGGGCAAAGGTCTCCATCTGTGAAAAAAGCTCTTCGACTTTCTTTTTATTGAACCCTTTTTTTACCGCACCTGCGAGGAACTCCTTTTTCACTGGTGGTAATTTATGAGTCAACTTCTTGCCCATAATCTTTCGCATCTCGTCGGCTTCACTCATAGAAAAACCGGCCAACACCACTGAAATCCGCATCACCTGCTCCTGGTAAAGGATGATCCCATAAGTGTCTTCCAGGATATCTTTCAATTGGGGGAATAGATACTTCACCTCTTGTATACCCAATTTTCGTTTAACATAGTTCTCTGCCATACCAGAGCCCAGTGGGCCGGGACGGTAAAGGGCATTCAAGGCAATCAGGTCTGTGATTTTATCGGGGTTGGAGCGCTTGAGATAATCGCGCATCCCGGAACTTTCAAACTGGAAAATCCCATCCGTATCCCCCTCCTGGAACACCTTGAAGGTCTTTTCATCATCCAGGGGAATGTTGTCCAGGTCAATATCGATACCCTCTACTTTTTTAACCTCCTTTAATACGGTTTCAATGATGGTCAGGGTTTTGAGACCCAGGATATCCATTTTCAGGAGCCCGATCTCTTCGACCTCATCCTTTTCAAACTGGGTGACAATATCATCTTTTGTTTTATACAGCGGCATGAATTCTGTCAGTTTTTTGGGCGCAATCACCACACCTGCCGCATGCATGGACGTATGCCGGATATTATTTTCCAGTTTTAAGGCAAAATCGATGAGTTTCTTGGTTTCAGGCACATGTTTAAGCTCTTTTTGCAATTCGGGATTGCTGTCGATTTCACCTTTCAACTCCACTTTGGGGCCGTCCGGTATCATTTTAGCTAATTTATTGACGTCGTTGAGGGGAATCTCCAGCACCCTGCCGATATCCCGGATGGACAATTTGGCTTTCATCTTGCCAAAGGTAACAATCTGGGCAGTACTGTCCTCCCCGTACTTGTTCCTGATATAAGCAATGACCTCGTCTCTCCTGTCACCGTCAAAATCAATATCAATGTCCGGCAGCGAAATCCGCGCAGGATTGAGAAACCGCTCAAAGATCAAATCATACTCCAGGGGATCAATGGAAGTGATTCCCATTACATACGATACCAGGCTGCCTACCACAGACCCCCGACCAGGTCCAACACGAATATCATTTTCCCGGGAAAACCGTATGATATCCCATACAATTAAAAAATAACCGGGAAATCCCATTTCCCGGATTTTCTCAACCTCATAATTGAGACGCTCTTCATAAACTTCGATCCCGTACTTCTTTCCTTTCAACGTGGGGCGAATTCGTTCAAACCCTTCCCGGCAAATCTCCTCGAAATACCCATCAACAGTTGAATTTTCCGGTACTTTAAATTCAGGCAGAAAATATTTCCCCAATTTAAATTCAAAATTACACTTGGCAGCAATGTCTACCGTAACATCAATACTTTCAGGGACTTCCGCGAATAATTCCCGCATCTCTTCCGTGGACTTAAAATACATCTGATCTGTTTCTTTTTTCATGGGGCGGTCCGGATTGGACAGGACGTTATTGGTCTGTATGCATATCAATACATCCCGGGCATCGGCATCCTCTTTATTAATATAATGGACATCGTTGGTGGCAACCAGGGGAATAGATAAATCTTCGGACAACCGGATTAATTTGGGTAATACTTCCAATTGAGTCTCCAGGTAATGATTCTGGATTTCAATGTAAAAATCATCGTTGAATAACTCCCTGTACCATTTTGCCGCTTCATACGCTTCTTCTTCCCTTCGGTGCAGCAATTTGAAGGGAATCTCTCCATGGATACAAGCAGTAAGCGCTACCAACCCCTGGTGATACTTTTCCAGGAGATCCTTATCAATCCGCGGTTTCCGGTAAAACCCCTCTGTATAAGAGCGAGAGATTAATTCCGAAAGGTTGCGATACCCCTGTTCATTCTTAACCAATACTACCAGGTGATTATAATTGAGATCATCGTTATCTTTATCCGGTTTATCGAACCGGGTTTCCGGCGCCACATAAAGTTCGGCACCGATAATAGGTTTAATATGATGCTTTCTGGCTTGTTTATAAAAATTGAGTGCTCCCATGATATTCCCGTGATCTGTAAGTGCCAGGGCTTGCATGTTGTATTCCCGGGCCCTTTTCATTAACTCATCGATCTTAAGACAGGAATCCAGGAGACTGAATTGAGAGTGAAGATGGAGATGGATGAAACTTTTCATTTATTATTCCCATTCAATGGTTCCCGGTGGTTTCGAGGTTAAATCATAAGCCACCCGGTTAATCCCCTTTACTTCATTGACGATGCGATTGGCCACCTTTTTTAAAAATGCCGGTTCCGCAGGATACCAATCGGCAGTCATGCCGTCCACACTTTCCACCATTCGTATAATAGCCGCATTTTCGTAAGTCCTGATGTCCCCCATTACGCCAACGGTCTTAACCGGCAGCAGCACCACAAAGGCCTGCCAGATTTTATCATAAATATTGAAGTTTTTTAACTCCTCGATAAGTATGGCATCTGCCTCTCTTAATTTATCCAGTTGTTCCCTGGTGACGCTGCCGGGAATTCGCACAGCCAGACCAGGGCCCGGAAACGGATGACGCATAACAAATTCTTCCTCCAACCCCAGCTCCCGGCCGATCTCTCTTACTTCATCTTTAAATAACTCACGAAACGGTTCAATTAATTTCCAGTGCATTTTCTCAGGCAGACCACCCACGTTGTGGTGGCTCTTGATCGTGGCCGACGGTCCTTTCACCGATACCGACTCGATGACGTCCGGGTAGAGGGTGCCCTGGGCAAAAAATTTAACCTTGCCAATTTTTTCTTCTGCAGAACAAAACACCTCGATAAACGTTTTACCGATGATTTTACGCTTTTTTTCCGGGGAGCGAACCTCTTTCAAATTATCCAGGAAGCGATCCGACGCTTCAATTCCCATGACATTCAATCCCAACTGGTTTTTAAAACGATCCATCAACCGGGGGAATTCGTTCTTTCTCAGCAGCCCATTATCGATGAATACAGGGATGGATTGATCCCCAATGGCTTTTTTTAACAACAAGGCCAATACAGTGGAATCGACACCCCCGCTAAGTGCCAGCATAACCCTTTCATCACCAACAGCTGTCCTTATTTTTTCTACCGATGACTTTATAAAATTTTCCATATTCCAATCGGGTTTCAACCGGGCCACAGCAAACAAAAAATTGTGGATGATTTTTTTCCCTTGGTCGGTATGAACCACTTCAGGATGAAATTGGACACCGAATATCTTTCGTTTTGGGGATTCGATCACAGCCATTTCCGAATTTTGGGTTCGTGCGGTTATGCTAAAATCTTCAGGGAATCCCGTGATTTTATCGCCGTGACTCATCCATACGTTTGACTGATTAACAACACCTTCCAGGAGCTGACTCTTTTTTAAGATTTCCAGTTTGGCAAACCCATATTCGCGTCCCCCGGCAGGTTCTACGATCATGTTGGATAAATAAGCAATCAACTGGAGCCCATAACAAATACCTAAAACCGGGATGCCGCTGTGCAAAATCTCCCTGCCCACCCTGGGGGAATCCGTATCATAAACACTGGAAGGGCCACCTGAAAGTATAATGGCTCCCGGGGGGGATGTGCTGATCCTTTCCAAACCCTTATGAAAGGGGTAGATTTCGGAATAAACGTTCAATTCCCTTACCCGACGCGCAATCAGCTGCGTGTATTGCGAGCCAAAATCTAGGATTAATACACTGTTCCCGGTATCCATTTACCAATTTTATCAGAAAGCTGCGTATGTGACAAGACCCCACGGTCAGGGTTGCGTAATTTTTTTAAAAAAGCACGAAATCGCGCAGAAGTCAACCTGCGTCTTATTACGGCTAATTTTTTTTATGCGTTGCTGGTTTTTTCGGCTTACTTTTGGAGGCGTAATAGACCAGAGGCAATCATGCCGAAAATGATCCGCGCGGTATCATATATATTGATACCGGCACTCTCTGAAATCTGCAAAATGCTTTGCTTTCCATCAATCTTGGAAACCACCAGCCATTCCAGTGTAGACAGGGAAATTTTTCGCCGTTCCTGCCTGTCAATCACATTAAACTCAGGTATAGCATCGATAGAGCCGATTTTTTTCCTTAATAATTTCCATTCATCAATTCGCCTGGCGGCTTCCATCAGTAGGGAAGTGACCGATCGTTTAATCGAGGGTTCAGTTTGAAATTCACCCTCCTCAAAAACAAATTCTCCTTGGCCCCAGGATATTAGTGTAAAAAAGGCATCCTCACCGAGGAAATTATCCACTTCCGCATGGATAATTTCTCCTCTTTTTAAGACGATATAACCGTCACTTCCGGCCTCCCTGGATAAAACAAAACGTCCACTTTGCCTGGAGTTGGATACCAACTGCATGATATCGGCCAGGTTAACTGATTCTAATGATCCTTTTAAGCTCATTGCTGTTCACTCTTTGCCTTTGGTTTATTATAGTAAAGTTTAATAGTAAAGAATTTAATAAGATTTGTCAAGATTCTTTTGCATTTTTGTTGATTCTATTTTTTTCTTTTTAAATCGTTGCCAATATATTGACTTATAGGCAATACTTTGATACATTCTATCTTGCGAAAAAATTTCCTGGGATTGGAAATTAACCCAAAGCTAGGCCCAAAAATTTTAAATAGGACGTAAGTATGAAAAAAGTAATTGGAATTCGACGAGAAGACAAAAACGAATGGGAAAGAAGGTCCCCGTTGACTCCCGGCGATGTTAAAGAACTAAAGGAAACATTCGGCATCAAAACCATTGTGCAGCCATCTAAAATAAGGATATTTACCGAAGAAGAATATGAAAAGGCCGGCGCTGAGATTAATGAAGACCTGGGTGAAGCCAATGTGATCCTGGCAGTTAAAGAGATTCCCAAAGACCTGTTTCAAAAGGGTAAAACCTATGCGTTCTTCTCTCATGTCATAAAGGGACAACCGCACAATATGCCGATGTTGAAACAGATGATGGATTTGAAATGCAACCTGATCGATTATGAGCGGGTGATGGATGAAAAAAATCTACGCTTGATATTTTTCGGGCCTTTTGCCGGCCTGGCAGGCATGATCGAAACCCTTCACGCTTTCGGCCAAAAACTTAAACTCCAGGGATTTCATACCCCCCTGGAAAAAATTAAACAAGCCTATGAATACAATTCCCTGGAGGAAGCGAAAAAGGAAATCGAAACCATCGGAAAGGAAATCGATGAAAATGGTATCCCTGTGGAATTGTGCCCCCTGGTGGTAGGGTTTGCAGGTTACGGCAATGTCTCCAGGGGTGCGCAAGAAATTTTTAACCTGTTACCCCACAAAACCATATCCGGTCATATCCTGAATGAAATGTATGAAACCTTTTCCGCTGACGATTATAACTTGTATAAAGTCGTTTTTAATGAAGAAGACATGGTGCGAGCTAAAGATGGGGAGTTTGAACTGCAAGATTACTATGATAACCCGGAAAAGTACGAGTCCAGATTTGAAACCTATCTTCCCTACCTCAGTATCCTGGTGAATTGTATCTACTGGACAGAGGATTATCCACGGTTTGTAACCAAAGAGTATCTAAGAAATCAAACAATATTACGATCAAATCTCACGTTAAAAGTGATTGGCGATATCAGCTGCGATATCAATGGGGCAGTTGAAATTACCCACAAACCCACCAAACCTGATAATCCGACGTATACTTTTTTCGCGGATAAGGATCGATATGAAGATGGTACCCAACGCACAGGGATTACTGTAATGGCAGTGGACAATCTACCCTGTGAGTTTTCCCGGGAATCGTCGCAGGAATTCTCCAGGGTTTTAAAGAATTTTGTCAATGATCTTGCTGTCGAGGATTTTGACAGGGACTTTGAACAGCTGGGACTTCCTTATCCGTTGAAAAAATCATTAATTTTACATAAAGGCCAATTAACAAATGATTATCTATATATGAATAAATTTATAAAATAGGAGGAGCAATGAGTAATGAATCGCCATCATCAGTGAAGAAAAAAATACTGGTACTTGGAGCTGGTCTGGTTAGCAAACCCGGGGTTACCTACCTGTTAAAGAATAATTTTAGGGTCATGGTTGCTTCCAGGACGGTAAGTAAGGCGGAAAACCTGGTGAGAGGTTTTGATAATGGGACAGCACGTCAGTTAAATGTAAAGGATGTTGATGCCCTGGAAAATTTGATTAAGGAGCATGATATTATCGTAAGTTTACTCCCGTGGGTACATCACCTGAAAGTAGCAAATTTATGTATTAAGAACAACAAACATATGGCCACCACCTCCTATGTTAGTGAAGGGATGAAGGAGCTGGATGAGCCGGCCAGGAGTAAGGGGCTGTTATTTTTAAACGAAATTGGCGTTGACCCGGGGATCGATCACATGTCTGCCATGAAAATAATCGACGACGTTTATGAACAAGGTGGAAAAGTTGTCCATTTTTATTCGTACTGCGGTGGACTTCCTGCTCCTGAAGATAACGATAATCCCTTTGGGTATAAATTCTCCTGGAGTCCCAAGGGTGTTGTCCTGGCATCGAGAAGTCCGGCAAAATACCTGGAAAATGGAAAAATTGTTGAAATTGAGGGGAAGGATTTATTTTTGAATAAACGGGTTGAAACCATCGAAGGTCTTGGAGAATTTGAAGTATATCCCAATCGAGATTCGATGCCGTACAAGGACCTTTATGGCTTAAAAGATGCTGAAACAGTAATGAGAGGGACTTATCGCAATATCGGTTGGTGTGACACTTTTAAGAAAATCGTGGACCTGGGCCTGGTGGATGACACCCCTAGGGAGAACCTGAAAGGAATAACCTATAAGCAAATGATGGCAGGCCTGGTGGGTGCGGCTGAAAATGAAGATGTGATTGAAAAAACAGCTGCCAAAGCGGGACTGGCAAAGGATTCCGAAGTAATCCAGAGACTGGAGTGGTTGGGGTTGTTCAGCGATGAAAACGTCCCGGATTGTGATAACTGTCTGGATATTTTATCGGCGCGGCTGCTGGAAAGACTATATTATAAAGAAGGCGAAAGGGATATGCTAATTTTGCAGCATAAATTTACCGTAGAGAACAAGGATAAGTCCAGGGATTTGATTACTTCTACCATGATTGATTTCGGGATTCCCGGCGGTGATACGTCCATGGCACGAACGGTCAGTTTGCCACTGGCTATTGGCGTGAAACTAATGGCTGAAGGAAAAATAAACTTAACCGGTGTGCAGATTCCCAAGATAAAACCAGTATATGAACCGGTATTAGAAGAGCTGGAGCGGTTGAACATCAAATTGGAAGAGAAACGGTTTCCTTTAAAGTAGTTTTGAATGGACACATTAAGATCGTTGTCCGGTACTGAGGGTGAAAAAGTTGCTGCCCGGTACCTGGAAAAAAAAGGGTATAAAATCCTGGAAAAAAACTACCGTGTTGCGGGTTCCGAGGTGGATATCATTGCTCAAAAAGATGAGACCTTATGTTTTGTGGAGGTAAAAACCCGTGGTTCTGATGATTACGGTTTGCCCGAGGAATTCGTGGATGAGCGGAAGCGGAGAAAAATCATACGGGCGGCAAAGATTTACAGCAGCCAGAAAATGTACGAAGAATTTTATGTGCGGTTTGATATTATTTCTGTGCTGCCTGAAGGTGAAGGTTTGGATTTTGACATCAAAATCAACCATATCCAGCATGCATTTGAGGGACAGTGAGTCAGTAAGTCAGTGTAGGGGCACGGCATGCCGTGCCCTTTATATAAAAACATTCGTTGTTGCGAAAACGAGGTAACAGATTATGCCGGAATTGAGAAAAGACCCGGTTAGTAATACGTGGGTGGTGTTGGCGCCGGAGCGGAAGCGCCGGCCTTTATTTTATAAACCCACGAGTGAAGATGCACTTTCACCGGAAGATTGCCCATTTTGTGAAGGCAATGAAGAGATGACACCCCCGGAAATTTATGCGCTCAGGGAAAGCCCTTCCGAAGCCAACAAACCGGGATGGCGGCTCCGGGTGGTTCCCAATAAATACCCGGCTTTGCAGGTGGAGGGGCAGCTTAACAGGGCAGGGGAAGGACTTTACGACAAAATGAATGGTATAGGCGCCCATGAAGTGGTGATCGAGACACCGTCTCACACCAAGGGAATGGAAGAGCTAGACGATGGAGCAGCAGCAGATATTTTAATAACCTATAAACGCCGAATCCTGGATTTGAAGAAGGATATACGGTTTCGTTATATCCAGGTATTTAAGAATCACGGTTCTATGACAATTGCCACCATACCGCACCCCCACTCCCAGATTGTGGCACTGCCGGTGGTACCTCCACGGATTCAAGAACAGTTAACTCAGGCAAAAAACCATTTTAATGCCAAAGAGCGGTGTATTTTTTGCGACATTATCCATCACGAGAGGAATTATCAGAAACGGGTGCTGGAGGAAAACAACGATTATATTGTCATATCCCCTTATGCTCCGCGGGTGCCCTTTGAATTGACCATATATCCAAAACAGCACAACGCTTCATATGAAGAAACCCCGGATTCTTCTCTTCAACTGCTGGCCGGTCTTTTCAAGGATGTTATGGGAAAAATTAACAAAGCACTGGAGCGGCCGGATTACAGCATAGTGCTGCATAATGCCCCCTTTACAGGAGAATGCGCACATTACTTTCACTGGCACATCAAGGTGATGCCGATCATCGCGGGGGTCAGCGCTTTTGATCTGGGTACTGCCGTCTATATCAATCCCTACCTTCCAGAGGAGGTCATTGAAATTCTTAAATGATCATGTAAGATGAAAAAAATCATATGAAATACTATGATAAAAAAAGTGAATTTTATTGTAATGGTGATGTTATTCCTGGGGTTATTCCTGCGCCCGTACCCGTATCTACTGTCTGCGGAAGAGGACCCCGGCGAGTCCAAAAAAAAGGAGACCAAAGCCAAACGGGTTCCTATCATCATGTTTATCCCGGGCATTCACCAGTTGAAAACCGGGCAGTATGTAAAAGGCGGTATTTTGTTGGCAGCCTTTATCGGCTCGGTGACAGGCGCCTTGATCCATAACAAAAAAGGTAATGATCAGTATAATCAATATCTGAATTCCACCAACGTGGAAGAGATCATCCTGCTGCGGGAAAAAACAGAAAAAAGTTTTAAAAAAAGAAATCTTTATATTGTGGGAATATTTTCTACCTGGGTGCTTCATATTATCGACGTGAAATTTTTTAAATCAGGCAAAGCCGGAGTAAAAGGTGAAGTGGGTAAAAACAATATCACTATCGGTTTTTATTATCGTTTTTAGCGGTTTAATCGGTTTGCAGGGATGCAAAGATATTATCTTTAATAATCCGCTGGACCCCGATGCGTCAAAGGATGTGGTCAAGGTTATCCGGGTGATAGAAACTTCCCTGTTGGGCTTAGGGGATATTGCTTTTGACGGTGAAAAATTCTGGAAGATTGACCGGTCCGGTATTCTTACGGCATTTGACCGGGAAACCGGGATTGTGATTCGTTCATTTTCCGTGGAACCCGGTACAGGTGTCGGTTTTTTTAACGACCTGATTTACTTTTGCAATGGTTACGGCGGTCAGGAAGAAAATATTTTATATAGGGTTGATCCGTTGTCAGGGGATATCTTGAACCGGTTACCCACGAGGGAACTCTACCCCCGGGTATTAACGGCAATGGATAATGGCCTGGCGGTATTTGACGTGCGGTCTTCGGGAATTTTCGCATATGACCCGGAAACCGGCGATTCTCTGCGGCTATTCGAGGTATCGGGAATTAATATCGGCGGCATTGCCGTGTACAAAGGTGGACTGCTTATTACAGACATGAATACGGACTCTATTTACCGGTTTTCCTTAAGCGGGGAGGTGCTGACGGTTTTTTCCTCACCGGCTTCGGGTATCGGAGGGATAGCCGTTGATTACAGTGATTATGTTTATATTTTTATGCTGGATGGAAAAGTTTACAAAGTTTCTTTGCCTTAATCTTGCTGTCCTGGCGCTTTGCAGGTCGTTCTTACTCCCCCTGGGAGCGGTGAAGGAGACCCTCCATTTCAAAGGGGATTACTTTGTTTACAGCGAGGATGACACTTATATTTACGGCAGCGGTAACATCACCTTAAACGCCGGTGGTTTTCAGGTCAAGGGTGATGTGCTTTACATGTCGGTGCTGGATTTAAGCGGAGTTATCTATGGTGATGTGCGATTAACAACAATCGAAAGCAAAAAAGGCCCCCTGGCCGCCGGAGGCAAAAAAAAAGGAACAGAAAAAAAATACGATGCGATATATTTCCGTGGTATCCCGCCGCGGTGGTTAACGGTTTCCTACGGTGATGAGATGGAAATCACCGGGGACAAGGACTTAAAACCGCTGTTCTTGAACTTTGTAAAACACACGCCGGACGTGTTGAAGCAGGCATCCCTTTATTTTGAATTCAAGGAATGCCGCATCGATAAGAAGCGGAAAATCAAAGCAAAAATCGTTATCACTTACGCCATGGGTTTGCCGACTGTCCCGTTAAAGCGGTTTACCATCCGCCGGGGAAGTTACCCGGATAAGACCCTGGTGGCGTTCCGGAATGTCGGTTACTCAGGGGTGGATGGGCTGTCTGTCGCCTTTCGTTTACGGATGCGGGAAAAATTTGCCAAAGGCGATTACAACATCAAATTGTATGAACGTCAATTGTTTGGTCTGGAAGAACCGAAACGCGGTGTTTTGCTCTCGGGAAGAAACCGTGTACTTTTAAAAAAAACAGAGCTTTTGGGAATTTCCGCCCTGGCAAATTCCGGAGATCAGTCTTTTAACATACGGTTAAAACACCAAAAAGACTTCAAGTTCCTCAGTTACACGTTATCGCAGCACATGAGTGGACAGAAAAACCGTCCTGCTTTTTTCGAGTTTTCTTCGCAAGTAACAGTAAAACCATTAAAACTGATCGTACCGAGTTTCCAGTTCACTCACGATTGGAAAAAAAGTTATTCTTACAGGCTTTCTACCCCGTTGAACCTGTGGAAGCCATTGGGATTGAATATCAGTTGGCAGCGGCGAATCATAAAAGGCGATTACCGGTCCGATACATCGGACCTGTCAGCCTCGCTGAATTTTAATGCACCTTTTTTTACCTTGACCTCCAACTACAATTTTTCCAAAAATTTACTGGAAGCTGCGGTGCGCAAGAATTTTTCCGTCAATATGCGGTTGAAGCCTTTGCGGTTCCTGATGGACAACATTTCCCTGGATATATCTTCCTTTTATATGTTTTCAGAGATCCCCATCGGGGAAGGAACCAAAGAAAGGATTTCACCGGGGGTCAATATTGCCCTCCGTTCGACAGGCGCATCCCTGCCCCTGGGGTTTGCACTGGTTCCTGCCTTTACCTTTAACCACCTGTGGGACAACCAGGAGGAAGACTTCACTGATTTTAACTATTCCCTGGCGCTTCAACAGGAAATCGGGATTTTTCGCGGTTCCATCCAATATGCACTGGCATCCCGATACCGGGCGCGAAATTTCTGGATCGAAGGCAGCAACCGCCAGAACCTGAACCTTAACCTCGAACTCTTCAAAGAGGATAAATATTCTTTTCTTCTGAGGTTTTACTTCAACGACAACCTGGCGCTGGAGAATATATCCTTTACCGGTCAATTGGATCTTCCTTTTGATGTCAGACTGTCTTCTTTCCTTTTGTATTACTACCGGGAAAATCGATTCCAGACACTGGAAGTATTCATTGAAAAAACCCTGCGAAAAACAATAAAAATTCAAGGAGGTTACTCATTGGCACTAAAGCGTTTTTTCATAAAATTCTTAACCCTTTGATCCCCTTACTTCTCCTTCTCATTTTTTTCTGGTTGGGATGTGGGGTCAAGATGGAACAATTGCCCCTTATCAATTACCCGTATGTCTCTGAAGTGGAATTTTTGAAAGAGGTCAAAAACATCAATGGCCGGGCGAAAAAAACAACGTTTAAACATAATCGTATCACGTCTCCCTTTTATTTTCTTGTGAAAATCAAAGAAATTGAAAACAATGGTGTGCTGACGGTTTGTTTTTATACTACAGCCAATGTAAAAACCGTGGTAAATGATAAAAAGGTGGCAGAAAAAATATTTCATTTTGGGGAAGCAGGGAAGTATTATGAATACATTATTTTTTTTGACCGGGTTGACAATTTAGATCCGGGGAGATATCGTTATGCGATATTTTGTAATCAACGTTTAATATACGAGGGGCAATTGGTAGTCAACCCCCGGGAGGGAGAAGAGAAGAAGTAAGAAACGGAGAAACGAGGAAACGTAGAAACGAAGAAGAGAAAACTCAGAACGGGATGTTCCAGGTACGAGGCCTGGAACATCCGCTCTGAATTTTGGTAACCTGCAGCCATTATTATAAAGTAAACTCAAGGAGGTTCTTATCGCTGCTCATGGCTCGCCAACCACCGTAAGCAGCGTTTCACTTAAGCCACCAAAGGAAAGCAATTTCGATGCCAGGGGTTCAATAGAGATGGAAAAGAAAAATGTCCTGGTTATGGGACAGGGGTAGGAAAAAATCAGGACAGGCAAGAAAATTGACAAAAATGCTCTCCAGTTAGTTGAGAACTCACTCTACTTTTTTCAGCGGATACCACTTGGCTTCGGCCCTGCCTTTTACCACCGCATGCCCGGAAAATTCATAGAAGGAGTTGAAATTGTAGGTCCAGCCGAGATAAGGGGAGTCTCCCCCGGAAAGGGTGGTGATAAAGAAGCGGTGAGATAGAGAACCGAAACTCCTGGCAACATCCATAGTGGTTGCCGGTATTCCCCGGCTGGGGTCCACCGGGATCCAGCCAAAAGGAGGCAGGAAAACCTGTGCCCAGCGATGGTAAACCCTATCAATGGACCCATCATCACCCCGTACCACCAGGCCGGCTTCGTAGCGGGCAGGTAACCCGGCTGCCCGGGCCAGGGCAATATAAGAAAAGGTAAATTCCGAGCATGAACCGTTGCCGCGCTTCAGCACTGTTGGCGCAGCATTCCAACCACCTGTGCGCTTGTATTCCATATTCAAATGGAGATACTTGTGAATCTTAAAGGCGATCCAGAAAGGATTGGTTTCATCTCCCACAACTTTTTTCACCAACGTCTTGATATAGGGATCATTTAGTTTTAACTTATGGCCATCCACCAGGTATTTTTTGCGAATCTCCGGCGGAATGCTGTCCAGGGGCTTTACCCATTCGGGGAGGATGAAATACTTTAGATCACTGGTCTCGATTTTTACTTTATAACCCAGTTCCAGGTATGCCAACGCCGGGATTTTGCCCTTCAAAACCCCGAATTCCTGGTCCCAATTATCTTTAATAAAGTCGATCTTTTCAGGAGAAAAAACGCATGGTGCTAATAGTTTTTGGTGAGGGCCTTCCTTGCCTACACACACATAAAGCCTGACAGTAACATCATTGGAAGGACCGTTGTTAGTGAGAGCGTGAGTGAAATGAACTTCTCGCCGGTGAGGGTCACCTAAATAAAAGGGTTTTTTATTAACTGCAATATCCAGGGCGTAAAGGATTCGCTCTTCATAGTCCAACACCCAGAGAGTATCTCCCTGGCGGCAAATCCCGGCAGGATATGGACCCGGAGAAGGTAATACCCCAAATATTTCTCCCTCTGGGGTGGCGCAGACGATTCGATCATTATATCGTTCCGAAAGCCAGAAATATTTACCGTCAAAGAATATGGCTGTGGTGTCCCGTCCGGGGCCGTCAAAGGTTTGCAGTTCCGTGCCATCAGAAGGGTCCAGCTTCAGGAATTTATTCCTAGAAGTGGCCCACAAACATTCACCATCCCAGGCTAATCCTGACGCATCTGTTTCCACTTCGNNGTAGGATTCGACTGTTCTCCCGGTCGCTGACCCATAACCCTTCGTTGTCCTTAGTTATGCCCCAGGGATAGCGGCAGGGCAGTGGCTGGCTGTTGATTATCTTCTTTTCTTTGAGGGAAAATTGATAAAGTTGACCTGTAGCCCGGTCCGATATCAAAAGCACATCATTGTCCAGGGCCATGCCAAAGGGTTGGTCAAGGGTTAACTTGACGGAAGATTTGACATTACCGATGTCGGCAAGTACCAAAATAGGTAAAATAAAAAGAATTAAAATGATTGCTGCTCGTTTCATGTATTCCTCCTACCTATAATTGTACCCTACTAAAAACCTAAAATCCACCCCCTGAGGCAGGGCGACGTCAAAGTCGCCCTAAATTCGAAGCACGAAGCACGAAATACGAAACAAATACAAAATTCAAATGTTCAAAATCCAAAACAAAAGCAGCATGGTACGATGCTTTCGGGTTCTTTTCGTTTGGGTCATTTGAATTTCGGTCATTCGAATTTGTTTCGAATTTCGTGCTTCGAATTTCGGATTTCCAAGGGTGCGCCAGTTTTTTTAAGACTTTGACGCACCCTTGGATGATTGATTGGGTTGTAATTGACAACAATGGTTTTATTTCTTATAATGTGCGCCTTGAATGTAACATTAAAGCTGTTTTTCACCACGAAGGCACGAAGGACACGAAGACATTATGAAAATAGGGAAGTAAAAATGAAAATGATAGAAAACTGTGCAGCGTTAACCATTGCCGGTTCGGATTCCGGCGGCGGTGCCGGCATCCAGGCCGACTTAAAGACCTTTTCTGCTCTGGGGGTTTTTGCAACCAGTGTGATCACGGCCGTCACCGCCCAGAATCTTTCGGGCGTCACCGCGATTCAATCCATTGACCCGGAGGTGGTTCAAAAACAACTTCTGGCAGTGCTGGAAGGATTTCCCATTAAAGCAATTAAAACCGGGATGCTTTTTTCAGTCGAAATCATCGAAGTGATTGGGGACAATTTTGCCAAATCCCCATACCGTGAGATTCCCCTGGTGATTGACCCGGTTTTTGCTTCCACTTCAGGCAGTCGATTGATCAAGGATAATGCAATTGAGCGATTAAAGGAAAAACTGTTTCCATTGGCTGATTTGATTACCCCTAATATGCCGGAGGCTGAAATTCTAACCGGTGAAACCCTTAACCAGCGGGGAGACCTGGAACAGGCGGTTCAAAAACTTTTCCAGCGATTCGGGGTTCCGGTGTTATTAAAGGGCGGCCATTTACAGGATAGGGCTGTTGATATTCTCGTTGACGCGGAAGGAATGGAGG
>WVZO01000165.1 GCA_011772425.1 Candidatus Aminicenantota bacterium | reverse complement strand
TGATTATTTACCTGGCACTTAATCTTCCTCTCTTCTTCGCGTTCCTTCGCGGCTAAAATTAGAATTACCGGCTGCCATACTTTTGGCTTGAATTTTTAACGGTTTTGGAGTATAGTGTGCTTTAAAATTGACAGAAGGCACTACCATGACCATAGAAGAATTCTTAAAAACGCATTTTGAAAACAAAATAAAAAAGTACGAATGCCTGGTACTGTACGACCCGGATAAAAAATACAAACCCATTATCCGTACCATTACCGGTTACGAGGTGGTGGATACCGAAGAATCCACCATATTAGGACGCGAAAAAGCAATGGAACTGTGGAAACAACTGGGGGACAACCCGGGTAAAGCCAAACAATTTCTCATCTACCTTCCCATAAAACCGCCTGTCAAAGACGAAGAAATCCGGGAAAATCCCTACCTTGCCTTTGAAATTGGAGGAGCAGTCTTTCCCCACGGAGACGAAGATAATTTTCAATCCCTTTGCAGAAAAGCCTTCCCGGATAAAATTGAACAAATCGACGAGCTGTTTTCCCATGATCCGTCACCGGACTTCACAACCATTAACGCCGCTGTTGAATCCGATAAAGGATGGCCCATCCTGAGAAGCCTCCTGGATACCGAATCCACCAGGGAAACCCTGGTGGCCTTTTTATCCCCAAACCCGGAACAGAAAAATCACCTGGAAACCTCGATCAACTGGGTCAACGAATTTAAACAATTTGTCAGGGACTCCCTGGGCCTGAATATAAAAAGTAAAAGCAAAAACCGGCAGCCCCTGTCCGATGAGCTCTGGCGATACATCCTCTTCAGCGAATTTGTCCTGGACCTCCCCGCAGCATTACCCGATTCCCTTAAAAACGTCCCCCACGCCGCGGAAACCCACAAACAATTAATATACAATACCTGTGACCATTTAAGAAATAATAAAATCCACATGGAAACCTATATCGCAAAAGCCAACGAAATAGCCGGAGAACTGGACCTTGAAAAAAAATGCGAAAATATCACGGACTTCGGCCAAAGAGATACCTTCGCTTTCGAAGAAAAGTCCTTTTTATCACCCCTGGGCCGATTAATAATCGATAAAAAGTTGTCCGCGGCAAATAAAATCTTAAATGACAGGTTTAATTCCATCTGGGTAATAAACGACGACCTCCGCCACCTGTTGTGGACCATTGCCAAACGATCGCTGGACTTAATAGAAGGAATCGAAACCGCGGCAGAGCTTATTAACGAGTACTCCAGGGACCTTGATTCCCTGGTATCCGGTTACTGTGAACGTCTATATACAGTAGACAAACTGCACCGGGAATTTGAACAGGTGGTGGCGGAAACGTATGGGAATTATTCTCCCCTTGAAGACCTGGTATCACAGGTAAGAGAAGCCTATAACACCTATTCGGCCAATATCCAGGAAATATTTATTCGCCTGGTCAAACAAAACGGCTGGCCGTTGGAAAACCGCCTGCGCAGCACGCGGGTATTTAACGATCTTATCGATAGACATCTTATGAAACGTACCCGGGTGGCATTTTTTATGGTAGATGCCCTCAGATATGAGCTGGGGGTAGAATTGGAAAATCTACTAAACAATGAATATAACGTGTCCTTTCGGCAGGTGTGCGTGACAGGGTGCGGGCTGTGGTGCTATAATTTACCTTCATT
>WVZO01000224.1 GCA_011772425.1 Candidatus Aminicenantota bacterium | reverse complement strand
GAGTAAGGTGAGTGAGGTGAGTAGGGAAGCCTGCGCTCAGGTCAGTGGGATTAACCACTTCGATCCCCTCACTCAACAAAACCCTGGCTCTGCTGTCTTTCAACATATAGTTTATTCTTTCTTCCGGGTATTCCGGGTCAATGGGTAAATACGCACCATCGGCCTTTAATATACCTAATATCGCGATAATCATCTCAATGGAGCGTTCCAACATAATACCCACGATATCATCAGGTTGGACGCCTCTTTCTTTTAATAAGTGCGACAATTGGCTGGACCTTTGATTTAATTCTTTATAGGTTAAATGGTGAATGCCATTAAAGGGCATGATATGTCGTGCCCCTGCGCTTTGCGCTGTGACGGCAACGCCGTCAGGCGTTCTCTCTGCCTGTTCTTCAAATAATTGGTGGATGGTCTCATCTATAGGGTACTCTACCTCTGTGTCATTAAATTCAAATAAAATTCGCTGTTTTTCCTCGTCCGATATGATCTCAATATCCGCTATCCGGGTATCAAGTGAGGTGATTGCAAAAGCGAGTACTTTTTTAAAGCAGGCGGCAAATCGTTCGATTGTTTCCCTGTTAAAGAGCCGCGTACAGTATTCAACATCAACAGACAGCCAGGTTCCTTTCTCCATTGCCATCCAGGTCATGTCAAACCGCGATACCCATTTCTCATAGTCATAATCAGACACAAATCGATCTGCAACTCTGGGACTTGTGTCACTCAGCTCTTCCAAATCCTGGAAATCCTGGAGTACAAACATGACATCAAATAATGGACTGCGACTGGCATCCCTTCTCACCACTACCTTTTCCACCAGGTCTTCAAACTGGTAGTCCTGGTTTTCAAAGGCTTCCAGGATTCTTGCTTTGACTTCATGCAAAAATTCGTTAAAGGTTTTATTCGCTTTGGGGTAGTTTCGTAAAGCCAGGGTATTGACGAACATACCGATGATATTCTCTAAATCGGAGTGCCCACGCCCGGCTGTGAGCGTTCCCATCACAATATCCTCCTGGCCGCTGAATTTGAACAACAATATATTAAACCCGGCAATCAATACCATAAACAGCGTGACTCCTTGATCCAATATCAGTCGATTTAATGCCGCGGTCATTTCTTCCCCTATATCAAAAGTGTAGGTGCTTCCTTCAAAACTCTGTATTGCCGGACGTAGATAATCAGTAGGAAGGTGCACCACCGGGACTTCATCTGAAAACTCCCTTAACCAGTATTCTTCCTGGCTCCCTGTTATACTCCTTAATCTTTTACTGTTCTGCCATACCGCATAATCTTTATACTGGATTCGCAGTTCCAGCAGCGTCTCTCCAAAGTAAAGCCTTAAAAATTCACCAACAAATATTCTATTAGAAACACCATCACTGATAATATGGTGCATATCTAACATCATCAGGTGTTCTTTTTCTTCCAACCTGGTCAGCCTCACCCGCAGCAGCGGTACCTTCGATAAATCAAAAGGCCTTATAAATTTTTTGATCATATCTTCGTCTTTTGGGTGCCGTGCCACGGTTTTGGCAGCTAAATCATAATATTCAATCTCAAACTCCACCTCCCCATGTACCAGTTGCACCGGTTCTTCATTTACAGTGATGAAGGATGTCCTGAAGCTCTCATGCTGCCAGATTATTTCCCGGAAAATCTGTTCCAGTTTATCTTTATCCACACCGCCTTCCAGTTTCAGCACCTCGGGCATATTATAAACCGTGTTTTCCAGGTCCATTTGCTGTAAAATATACAACCGCTTCTGGGCAGATGACATTAGATAATAATCCTTCATTTCTACCGGTTCTATGGCCATATATTCCTTTTCTTCCCCTTTTAACTCCCCTGTTCCTTTATCCGGTTCTTCCAGGTGTTCCTCTTCCATAATATGTTGAGCCAGTAAATGAACAGTAGGGTAGCGAAGCATCATTACCGTAGGTATTTTTATATTTAAGATTCTCCTCAGTTTAACGATGACTTTAACTAGACTGATAGAATTCCCGCCCAGGTCGAAGAAGTTGTCGTTAACACCGATTTTATCCAGCTTCAATGCATCCTGCCAGGTTTCGGCAATTAATTTTTCCATTCCCGTGGCAGACTCCAGGAAAGCAGATTCCAATTGGGGACGAGAGGTTTCAGGTTCCGGCAGTGCCCGGCGGTTCACTTTATTACTGGAAGTCAACGGAATTTGCTCGATTTCAACAAAATAGGAAGGGATCATATAACCCGGTAACCGGCTGGAAAGCTCTTGCCTTAAAAGAGATACATTTACGTCTGAGTCTTTTTTCGGCACCACATAAGCGCACAGATATGTTTCGCCCTCTTCGCCGCTTCTGACAGTTACCACTGCTTCTTTTATACCTGACAATGCCATCAGCCCGCTTTCAATCTCACCCAATTCGACGCGATGCCCCCTGATCTTCACCTGTTGATCAATACGGCCAAGGAATTCAATATTACCACTACCATCCGCCAACCAACGAGCTAAATCTCCGGTTTTGTAGATTTTTTTAGAAATATAGGTCCTATAGGACTTAGAGGAGATAGAGATAAACTTTTCTACGGTTAACTCCGGGTTATTTAGATAGCCGCTGGCTACCCCTTCACCACCGATAAGTATTTCCCCACTTACACCAACAGGTTGAGTACTCATGTCTTTATCAACGATAAAAACCTTGTAATTGGGCAGCGGTGAGCCAATGGGAACAGAGGTTCCGTTCTCCTCCGGCTGACACTGGTAAAAGGTGGTATTGATGGTGGCCTCAGTGGGACCATAAATATTAATAATAACTTCTGCCGACAGGTTTTCCTTTATCTTTCGGTGCAATCGTCCGGAGAAAATCTCACCTGCCAATATGAGATACTCAAGGTGCAAACCTTTATAATCTCCAATGTTTTCCACTAACATCTCTATTAAAGTGGGAACAGCATCTAATAGATCGATGTGATTGGCAGCGATGCATTCCAGTAGTTCAGCCGGATTGGTTAAACTGCTTTTTGGCACGGTAAACAAAGTGCCGCCGGTGATTAATGGTAAAAATACCTCCTGCACGGAAGGATCAAAAGTGAAGGGAGCCGTCAACATGTGACGCAGTAATGGTGCGAAAGAGTATATCCTCGTTAACCCATACAACTGGTTGGTAATGTTGCCATGCGGGATCAAAACACCTTTGGGCCGACCGGTAGAACCGGAGGTGTAGATGATATAAGCTAAGCTAGACCCACCCCGCCCCTTCGGGGCACCCCTCCCGAGAGGGGATTCCTTTAATTTACAGTAATCCCCTCTTGAGAGGGGTGGTCGCGGAGCGGCCGGGGTGTGTATAATTTCACCATCCAACTTACTCATCTCACTCAACAGGATCTTCACATTGCTATCTTTTAGCATATAATCGATTCGCTCCTGGGGATAATCCGGATCAATAGGTAAAAAAGCACCGCCTGCTTTTAATATACCCAGGATGCCGATAATCATCTCCAGGGAATCTTCCACCATGATGCCTACAATGACATCAGGGCCGATTCCCCTTTCTATCAAAGCCTGTGACAATTGATCGGATTTTCGATTCAATTCCCTATAGGTCAACTGAATTGGTTTCTCGGTTCTCTCTTTCTTGCCAACTGCCAACTGCCAACTGCCAACTATTGCTATTTTTTCAGGTCCCCTGGCTGCTTGTTCCTCAAACAACTGATAGATCGTCTTTTCACGGGGATATGCCATTTCGGTGCGGTTAAAATCAACCAATAGTTGTTCCTTTTCCCCTGGAGACAGGATTTCTATATCCGAGAGAAAGATTTCCACATCTTCACAGACCCGGGATATGATCCGTTTGAAATATCCGATAAACCGTTCGATGGTTTCCGGTTTAAAGAGCCGGGTGCAGTATTCGACGTCAAAGTACAAACCATTTTGCCCTTCCGAACCCTGGAAAAGCATATCGAATATGGAGGCCCCTTTTTCGTGGTGGTAAGGTTTCAAACTCAAACCGGGGAATTTAACTTCCAGGTTGGCCTCATACTGGCTTTGAAGATTCAGCAGGTTAAACATCACATCAAAAATCGGGTTCCTGCCGGTATCCCGGTTCAACCTCGCCTTGGCCGTCACCTGCTCCACCAGGTCTTCAAACAGGTAATCCTGGTTTTCAAAGGCAACCAGGGTATTTTCCCTGACTTCTCTTAAAAACTCCTTGAAGGTTTTTTCACTGGAGGGAAAGTTTCTCAAGGCCAGGGTATTGACCAGCATGCCGATGAGATGCTGCAAGTCCGCATGGGTCCTGGCGGCAATCGGTGTCCCCACCACAATATCTTCCTGGCCGCAAATTTTTGCCAGCATCACATTAAAAACGGAGAACAGTATCATAAACAACGTGATATCTTGCTTTAATGCAACTTTCTTTAATGCCTCGGTCTCTTCAGGGTCTATTACAAAACGTTTGGTATTTCCTTCAAAACTCTGTACCGCCGGTCTGAGATAATCGGTGGGAAGATTTAGCACCGGGACTTCGTCTTCAAATACCTTCAGCCAATAAAACTCTTGTTTTTCCAGGGTTTCTTTTTGTTTATCGCTGTTCTGCCATTGGGTATAATCCTTATATTGAATATGAAGGGGAGACAGCGCCCCACCGGTATAAAGAGTCATAAACTCTCTCACCAGGATACCGATGGATGAACCGTCGGTGATAACATGATGCATATCCACCATCAGGATATGTTTATCACCAGGAATCCCCTCTTGAGAGTTATGGGGGCCCCGCCGGGGATGGCCGAAGGGCGGGGTGTGTATCAACCCCACTCGCAGCAACGGTGCCCGAGACAGGTCAAAGGACCGGACAAATTCCTGTATGATCTGTTTTTCCTTTATAGACACGTCGGGGTTCTCTTCGCCGGATAAATCATAATAATCCACGATAAAGTCAATGACGGGATGTACTCTCTGGACGGTTTCTTCTCCGATTAATTCAAAAGATGTGCGCAAGCTTTCATGCCTTGCCACCAACTTGTTGAACACATTTTCCAGGCGGTCTTTATCCAATTGGCCTTCCACCTGGAAGATCAACGTATCATTGTAACCGGTGTTGTTTATATCCATTTGTTGTAATGTATATAATCGCTGCTGCACCGAAGACAACGGATAATATTCCCGTTGTTCCACCGGCTCGATATCCGAATATTCATGGGTTCCGGCCCTATTTATGTATTCCGCCAATTTTTTAATGGTGGGGGACTGAAATATCTCGGTTATGGGGACCCGGATATCCATGCGTTTGTGGATTTCCGTAACAACGGTTATGGCCCTTAATGAATCCCCACCCAATTCAAAGAAATCATCGTAAATTCCCACCTCTCGTATGCCGAAGAATTTTTTCCAGACATTGGCAAGGGCCTGCTCAACCTTATCTTGCGGGGGGGCGTATTCCGTGCTTAATGGCGGCCGTTGATATAAGCCTGCCGAGGTTTCTTCCGCTTCCATTTCCACCCGGTTGTTCATCCGCTCCATTTGAACTCCCGAATCAGGCGTGGAAAATTCCCGGAGGTTTACATCGATCCAGTAGCGCTCTCTTTCAAAAGGATAGGTGGGCAGCGGTATGCGGAACCGCTCCTGGTTGGAGTCTTTTAAATATTTTGCATAAACCTCTTGCCAATCGATTTTTGTCCCCTTTAACCATGCCACACCGATTTCTTTTAATGTTTCCGCTCTTTCCCCTGTCAGTTTATCAATTAAGCCCCGGTCCGGGCTGCCGGACCTGCCTTTACTCTTTACCACCGACGTTTGCACCCT
>WVZO01000754.1:36110-91197 GCA_011772425.1 Candidatus Aminicenantota bacterium | reverse complement strand
GTATGTACTCTCTGCCTGGTAAAAACGGTCAAATATATCGGCCAATTGCTCCGATGGAATACCCGGACCGGTATCGGAAACCGATATTTCCACTGCCCCTGGAGAAAAAGGAGCTTTCTTTCCGGTTATTGTTTTTACCGAAACCGTCACTTTCCCACCGGGAGGGGTAAACTTTAAAGCGTTGGCAAGGAGATTACCCATCACCTCTTCCAGTTTTTCAGGGTCAAAATAAACCGTAATATTTTCTTCTTCCGCGTGAACGGTTAAATCCTGTTCCTTTTGATTGGCTGCCATTTCAAAAGAGGCGGCAGCGCCCTTTATAAAGGCGACAATATTTTGCGGTGCGGCCTGCAATTTCACTTTTCCGCTGTCAAAGGTTGAGAGTTCCAGCAACTGGTTGATTAAGCCGAGTAATCGCCGGGAATTCCGAAACATCATACCCAGTTTTTTCTTCTGTTCTTTGTCCGGGCAATTGGAAATCATTTGCTCCAGGGGACCCATGATCAGGGTCAGGGGTGTGCGGAATTCATGGGAAATATTGGCAAAGAAACGGGACTTGACCTTATCCATTTCTTTTAATTTTTCGGATTGTTCTTGCAATTGCTGCTTCTGGTCAATGATTTCTGAGGTTCGTTCTTTAATAATTTGTTCCAGTTTTTGTTTTTCCCGTACCAGCTTCCCGGACCGCCACTTAACAATGAAATACACCCCGAGGAGAAACAGGAAGAAATAAATCAAATAAGCCCACCAGGTTCGGTACCACGGCGGCAGGACTTTAAATTGAAAAACAGCTTCTTCGCTTACATTCTCGTAAACATTTTTCGCCCGCACCCGGAACGTATGCAGGCCGGGATCAAGGTTGGTATAATCTTTCCAGGTTTCACCTGTCCAGGCAGACCAATTTTTATCATAGCCTTCCAGGAGAGATTGATACGTGGTTTCGGATTCACATTCGAAAAACGGTGCCGCATATTCGAAACGCAGGTTTCTATTCTTATAGGGGAAAATAGGAAAACGATCTATCCAGTAACCACCTTTACAATGTTTATATTTGAATTCTTCGACATCATAAAACAATGGCACTGCATCTACCACTACTTCCCGTATAAGAGTCTGGAAAGCGAAATCGTAATTTTTTTGAAAGCCGGTATTGTAACGGATTAGACCGTCCGCACTGCCAAACCAGACGGTATCTCCATCCGGGTCCGGGTAGATGGCGTTCACCTGGCCGCAGGGAATCCTGAGAAAGGGTTTTTTGTTGAGGAAAAACGTTCCGTCGGGCTGGGGAATGGCCTGGATATTTCTACACCTGGAATGAATCCAGATATTTTTTTTCCTGTCTTCCACGATGCGGAAAACACCTCTTCCGTTTTCACCACCTGCGAATTCATCCCCGAACGTATTGTCGGGAAGAAAATCCTTTCTATTCTCAACAAAGCGAAATATTCCGTTTAATGTGGCAAACATCACATGCCCGACTGCCATAAATACATGGACTTCTCCGCCAGGCAGCCCGTGGGAGGAATCATAAATAGCCACATGGGGTCGAGTGATCTCCCCTTCGAAGGGAAAATCAACACTTAAAGCACCTTTTGTTCGAGTTCCCAGCCACAAATTTCCATTATTATTTTCAACAATGGTTCTAATTTCCTGATCAATGTTCTCAAATTTAAACTCCTCTGTCCATCGGCTGTTTTTTGATTGAAAGTACATCGAGACCAATCCCTGGTGTGTTCCCACCCAGATGCGGTTCGTATCTCTGCGGGAGCGATATAAGACAAAAGATCTGTGGTTTGCGATATTTTTTATTTTATCATTTTTTATTTGAAAGATTCCTTTATCGGCTGCTGCCAGGAGCGTGTCACCGGTTGAGAGCAATGACCAGCAGGAACCGGATATCCCGGGAACAGGACGGAATTTACCTGGAGATGTAAACGAAGAGGGCGGTTCAAAAAAATACAACCCACTGGTTGTCCCTACATAAATATCGTTATGGGAACCGTGCCTTGTTACCGATAGAACGAGCCCGGGCAAGCCGGAACCATCGTCATAAATAGAAATCGGAGAGTTCAATTCGACTTTCGATATGCCTTTCGCCAGGGCCAGCCACAGGTTACCCTGGAAATCCTCGAAAATATACTTTATACTATCATCCAGCAAGCCGGAGGCTTTGTCGAAAACATGTTTCAGCTTTCCCCGGGAATCGATGATAAGGCAGCCTCCTTGACGGGTTGCCAGGGCAAAATCCCCGGGTAATGATGATAAACGGATGCCATAATATAACTGCTTTTCTTTTAAATAATCATCTGCCGCTGTAGGGAAAGGCATTATGGTTTTCCCGTTACAAATGAAAATTCCATTTCTCCTGGTTCCAATTAAAAGTCGTTGGGTATCATATGGAACCAGCATGTAAATATTTTCTGCCGCAAATTGTTCACCTCCGGGTATCAATTGGAGAGAGCTCCTTCTCATTTCGAGGATTCCAACCCCTCTTTGCCTGATATAAAGTTTCCCTTTGCATAAAAAGGCTGCATCAAAAAAGCTGTCCGCTTTCCATACTTTCACCTGTTTGAAATTCCAGAGGAACAGGAATTTTGAAGTCCAGAAATATATCCCTTCTTTTGTTGAATGTGACCGCCATACATAGGCAAAATTTCTATATTCTTTATCCAGGTGATGGATAAGGGATACATATTCCAAATAGCCCTTCGCGTCAAGCTCCAGGTATCCGATTTCATTTATTCCCCCGATATAAATTCTTCCTTTATCATCCGCTGCCAGGGAACGAACAGATTTGTTGGGAACAGCGATCTCTCTCCAGGAATCTCCATCAAACTCCATTAGTCCACCGTCATTGGCGACATAAATGATTCCCCGGCCGTCCTGGATTATCGACCAATTCTGGTGTTGATTATTATAGTCTTTCCCGGTGAAATTACGGATGTATTTCATCCCCTGGTCTCCAGCGAGTAAATTACCGGCGTAAATCTCCAGGGGTTCAATTAAATGAAATCCCAGGGCAATGAGAAGAAAAAACGCACCAATGATTTTTTTAAAGCCCCTGAGAACCTGTACTACCATGCAGCCTTAAGGAATATCCGGTCCGACGCTTACATTGTCTGTTTGAGGATCGTGCATCAGTTTCTGAACGGTTATTGTCCAATCCGTGACAGCTTTAGAGATCATATAAAATCCACTATTACTACCTCCGGTAATAAATTTAAAGTAACTTAACCAATTTAATTTGTCTGTTATATAATTTGCTTTATGACCTAACTGAATATTATAATCCTCACCTGGAGTCCCCTCCAATTTAATCTCCAGGTATTCGCCATTGTAATTGCCATTTTCTATATTTGCCCAGTAGAGAGGAAAAGCGATCATGTCACCAGGACAGATATCATAGGTATTTTCTTGCATGGATGTGTTGCAGACTCCATTAAAGTAATGATGAAATGTAACCTTTAGAATAACACTACTATCAGCTCCAAAGGTGTTCCAAACATGAACGAAAAATGGATAATCTCCATCTTGCGCCATTTTTACCTCCTATATTTTATTATTTTTATAAAATGTTCAACATTTCCGGCTGCAGCATGCGGAATACCCTCTTCTTTCATCAACTCTTTTCTTCGAGGCCCTTCCGGCAAAGGATTTAACCTTCATGTTTCACCTATTCGTCATTCACCTTTCATGGTAAAAGTCAAAATATCATATCCGCGCGAAAAAATCAAGTGTTTTTTTGTAACAGTTAAGTTAACCGCGAAGACACGCGAAGAAACGCGAAAAAGAGAAAAATTTTTGCCTGTTCCCCTGTTCTATTACCTCATTCAATTGTGAGCGAAGCGAACTAAGTTCTTTTCTTCGTGTAACTTCGTGCACCTTCGTGGCTAAAAATAAAAAGAAAAAACCCTTCGTGTACCTTTGCGGCTAAAATTAGAATTCCTGCACAATACAATCGTATTGCAAAAAAGCCTTGTTGCTGGTAAAATAGTCTCCATGAATTTAAAAGAGATACAACGACCAATTGAACACTTGCTGAACGAGACCGACCGCTTGCTAAAGGAACGAGTAAAGAGTAATATACCGTTGATCAACACCATCAATGAAGTGGCTCCCATTTCAAAGGGAAAAAAGATACGCTCGACATTATTATTTCTCCTGGCCGGGATGAATGACTCGCTGGCACCATGGCTGGCAGAGATTGCCGCCTCTATTGAGATGTTTCACCTGTCCAGTTTGATCCACGACGATGTGGTGGATAACTCGGAATTGCGGCGCGGCGAACAAACACTTCATAACAACCTGGGCAATAACCTGTCGGTAATGTGGGGAGATTTCCTGTTTATCAGCGCTTTTAACGCCCTTAATAATATGAACAAAAAATACTTGATGGATATTACATTGGATGCTGCCCGTTTAATGGTGGAAGGCCAGATTATCGAACTGGGCAATGTCAATAACTTTACTGTTGATCATGACACCTATTACGATATTATCACTAAAAAGACCTCCTCACTTTTTGCCGCAGTAACCCAAATTGCCGGTGCTGTCAATGACGAATCCCTTGAGGTACAAAAAAAATACTATCAATTCGGCCTGGATTTCGGGATCATCTTCCAGGTCAGCGATGATATGCTGGACATTTTCTCTGAAATCTCAGGCAAGGACCGCTTTAGTGACCTAAAAGAAGGTAAGATCACACTCCCTTATATTTTGCTGCTCAAAGAATGTAAAAAGGATATTATACCTTATCTTTCAGAAAAAGACGGGGAAAAATTATTAGACTTTTTTGAAGAGTACAATATCAAAGAAACTACCATGAAAGAGATCGTTGAATACCACAACCGGGCACTGGATTTTTTAAATGATTTTCCTGACTCCATCTATAAAGAATCGATTTTAAACTTACTGGAATTCGTAAAATACCGTGACTACTGAAATTGACAAAAATAAAAACCTTGAGATAGAAATAAAAATTAGAATCAATAATATCGAAACACTCAGGGAAAAGATTCTTACTCAAGACTTCTGTGTGGTTGAAGATAACACCCTTGAGCATAATATCGTTTTCGATACCAAGGAGCAGCGTTTAAAAAAAAATAAGTGTTTACTGCGCTTACGAAGAAAAAACAATAAAAATGTTTTAACCTTTAAACGTCCACCGGCAAAAGCCCTGAAGTCTAAAAAATATAAAATAAGAGAAGAGAATGAAGTGGAGGTTTCGGATTTTGAAAATACCACAGCCATTATCCGGGCGCTGGGATTTGATGTCTTTTTTATTTATGAGAAATACCGGGAAGTTTATAAACGTAAAAATGGCAATGTTAAAATCATGATCGATCAAACGCCGATTGGTGATTTTATCGAAATTGAAGGAAGCGCGGAGGAAATCGATCAGATCGCCTCTGCGCTGGGATTCACCCGGAAGGATTACATTACTGCCAACTATTATACGTTGTTCCGGGAAATCCATAAAACCGGTCATATGCAATTCAAGCGGCCGGCGGCCGCAGCCAATAATAAAACCACAAAGCACAAGAGAAAACCTAGAAAATGATGAGTTATGAAAAGAGATGACGTTAAATCGTTGAAGTTTTTTATTTTAGCAGGGGGGTATGGGAAACGAGCCCAACCGCTTTCGCTGATTAAACCCAAACCGGTGTTTCCCCTGGATGGAACACCGCTGCTGCAAATCATGTTGAAGCAATTACAGGAAAAAGGATTACGGGAAGGTTTTATCAATCTTCATCACTTACCGGAAGCCCTCCGTCAATGTGCGGAAACAATGCCGGAGAGACCCTTGATTCAATTTTTATATGAAGAAGAACTTACCGGCAGCCGGATTTTAAAAGGAGCACTGCCGGCCATGGCGGAGGATGATGTGCTGCTGGTGGTGAATGGGGACATCTTCCTGGAGATCCCGGTTGAAGAAATGCTCCGGCAGGTTGTCGATAACAACGATACGGATGGGATTCTATTGGTACGCCGTAACAAAGAAATGGAGGCGCGGTATAAGGCTGTCCTGACTGGTGGGAAGCCACAAAGGGGGAGTATTACTGGAGGTAATATTTTCACTGGTAGAAAAATACATGACCACAGCGACAGCGAATCCATCAGTGAGTCGCTGATGTACACCGGTGTATCGCTGTTCAAGAAGAAGGTAATCCAGGCGATTGCGGATATTAATTTTTTCGATTCCCTGGAAAGGCATAAGTATAGAATAAAGGTATTGTCCTACGACGGTATTTGGCTGGATATCGGCGATCCCCAATCGTATGTGGCAACCAATTTTGCCTACAAGAGTTATGTAAAGGCGAATAGCGGTGATTCCAATTCGGTATCGGAAAATGTGATCATTTCATCCGATTCAATGGTGGAGCATTCGATCATCTGGGAAAATACGGAAATCAAAAACGAGTCTGTAATAAAAAACTGTATTGTAACCGGGAATATTTCACTGGACCATGTCCGCTGCCAAGACCAAATAATACATAAATGCCCAACCACCGAGTTTAAGTTGCATCCTCTGACTGCGCGGCCTGGAGCACCCCTGTGATAGAACCGGCAACCAGGACCTTATCATCGATTTTACCCATATCCAGTTTAATGATTTTGTCCGCCACATCAAAGTAGTGATCGTCATGGGTAACGGCAATGACGATTTTGCCTTGTTCTTTCATGCGCTGCAGCAGGTCGCGGTAAAAGAATCGCCTGAATTCCGGGTCCTGGTCGGCAGCCACTTCGTCGAAAATATAGATGGGGCAGTCTTCCAGGTAACACTGCAGGAGGGCCAGTCGTTTTCTCTGACCACCGGAAAGGTCAATGGTACTAAAGGAACCATCTTTCAACTCCACTTTTCCTCGCAAATCCAATGTTTCCAGGTGTTGCTCGATTTCGTCCCGTTTCGCTTCCATATCAACGTTATACAACTTCTGGAAGAGATGAAATTTGCCGAAAACAGCGGAGAAATACTCGCCCAGGTAATCATCGCCTTTGATTTCTTTTCCATTAATTTTAACGGTTCCTTTTTCGGGGAGATAAAGACCGGTCAACAACATTGCCAGGGTGGTTTTACCGCTGCCGTTACCCCCCACCAGGAAGAGGATTTCGCCTTTATTGACCTTGAGATCAATGGGTCCCAGGGCAAAGCCTTCCCTATCGGCTTCACCCGGATATTGAAAGTAAAGTTCTTGGGCTTCAATACTATCAACGGTTTTTCCTTTTCGAGATACCGCTTTGATCTCTTTATAATCGTCAACCCCTTCGATAGCCGGGATCTCAGCTATAAATTTCTGGATCCGGTCCCATGAGACCTTAATGCGGATAAAGTTAGGAAAGGAGGCCATGATGGAGGTAACGGGTCCAATCATGTACAATAATACCATAATAAAACTGATCAACCGGGGTTTGGACATTTCTGGGAAAAGCCTGGGAAACGAAATACATATGCCTGACAACAAAACCAGGATCATGGAGGAGCTGACCAGGTTGGCATTCACAAACTTAACAAATGCAGAAACCCGGGTTCGACGGTATTCATCACAGCTTTTATCAACATCCGTTTCATATTCCACCTTTTTATTAAAGTGCAGGCTGATTTCGCGGAAGCCCTGGACCAATCCTTCGATGAGTTTCATAAACACATTTTGCGTATCCCGCATTTTCTCCATCAATACGCGGGATTTTTTCCCCACAATGATATAAAAAACACCCAACAGCACAGCAAACAACAACGTGGCTAAGGTAGCTAAAAAGGAGATAGCAGAAAGATATACAAAAGCTGCCAGGGCAGTTATGAAATTGGTCACCGTACCTACCAACAGGCTGGCGGAATTGGCAATGGCTTCGGTATCATTATTTAATGTCGAATATACGCGGCCGGAATCGATTTTTTCAAACTTCTGGTACCGGGTGCCGAATATCTTGTTGATCAATTTCATCCGCAGCTCATACACAATGTTATTGGTGATTGTGATCATTTTGGTTTGCACGATCTTTTGTCCCAATACGGAGATAAATATGGACATCCCCAAAAAGTACAATAAATATATCAATTGCAATTGGGTGAAAAACGATATGGAGATCAGGACCACGGCGGCTGAACCGGCAATCCCGGAAACAAAACTCAGGAAAAGTATCATGGGTAAGGGTCTGATGTATTTGTTTCTAAAAGAGGTCTGGTCTTTGTAGGGCAGGATCAGGGAGAGCAGGAATAAAACATTTATACCTGCCAAAAAGGATATTAATAATACCAGGGTGGTTTGAAAGCTTCCGGGTGCCCAGGCCAAAGCTGATTCCCATGTGAATCCCGCCAGGGCGTCGGGGAAGAAATAAATGCCCAGTAACACAGGGAAGGTGGCCAGGAGTGCCACCCCCAGGTGGAACAGTTTTTTCAAATTAAAGGCTTCAAAACGGCGTACACCCCGAAGTGTATCCACAATGATATAAAGGAAAATAGCGAAAATAATAAAAACCAAAGCCCCCAGACCATATGAAGCCGTAGAAAATTGGCTGTCAAAGTAAAGGGCCTGGTATTCATATTCTGCCAGCTCTTCCTCTGAGATTTTTCTTTCAATCAATTGCATTAACCGGTTCCCCAGGAAAGCGGCTCCGTTGCTGTTGGAGTTGGCCATTACTGCGACCCCCAGTTTATCTTTGGGCCTGAGCCCCACATAAGCGGTAAAGTTGGGGTTCGCTCCGCCATGGGAAATTAGCGGGTCATCGCCGGGCTTAACCTGCCATCCCAGCGAATATAATTCCGGTATTATCCGCATTGCCCCCTGCATTGATGGATTCGGCTGGTGGCTGCTTTCAATGAGTGATTTCATATCGGTTTCCACCAGTCCCAGTTGGGCTTTTAACCATGTTGCCATCTCATTGGCATTGGAGACCACGTAACCGGCAGGGAAATTGCCGCGAAATACTGGTGATTCAAAGGGCTGAGGTTTGCCAAAGGAGATTTTATATCCCAAAGCCATAGGGACACCATCTCTTTCTCCTCCGCTGCTGGTCCCGATGAACGTATGGTTCATCCCCAGTGGTCTGAACACTTTTGTGGCCATATAATCTTCATAGGACATGCCCGAGGCTTCTTCGATGACAGCACCGGCAATGTCGAAATTGGTGTTGGAATAAAAAAATACTCTGCCCGGTATTTGAATCAACTTTGTGCCGGAAACCATTTCAACAACATTCCTTAATGCATCTCTACTGCTCCCTTGGGGAATCTTCCCAAACGTTTCCCAGCGAATACCGCTGACATGGTGGAGCAACTGGTTGATGGTGATGTCATATTCTTCACCATTAAATGTACCCTTAAACCCGGGAAAATACTTGGATACCGGGTCATCCAACTTCACCAAACCATCTTTGACTAACTGTAATACAGCCAGCGCGGTAAAGCTTTTACTGCAAGACCCGATCTCAAATAACGTCTTAGGGGTAACCGGTATTTGTCTTTCCAGGTCCGCATATCCGAAACTCTTTATCACGACATGCTCATTTCCTTTTATTAAAACAATACTGGCTCCCGGGATTTTTCCCTCTTCCATGATCTTTTTGACCTGTTCCTCGATTTTTTCCGGTGTGGGGAAGGTCCCTGCCCCTACATTTTCTGTATCGTCATCAGCATTCACTTTCAAAGGTAAAGCAAAAATAATAATCGTTATCAATAAAACGACAGCCATAATTGTAAGATAAATATTTTTTTCCCTCATAGGATCTCCTCGTTTGATAATGATAACATTGCGAGAAAAAATCACGCTTGATTTAGATTTAATGGTATAACAAAAGTGCCAAAAAGTAAAGTTTTTCGGAACGGGAATTTTAATTTTAGCCACGAATGCATTTACAATAAGAAGAGAAGAAGATGAAAAGATAAGTTTAAGGTTTCCCTAAACGTTCGAAACAACATCCCTTTTATCACCATATATAATTGACAAAAGTGCCCTCTCGAATGGTCGGTTCAGGTAAGGAAACCTTTAGATGGCGCGTATGCGCCTTCTGCGGCTCCCCGCGCCGCGGGGTTTGACATTTTGTATGTTAGTGAATAAAATATACCTTCGCTATTAGAAATGAATGCCAAATACATGGAGGATTCCAATATGGGAAACGAAAAAAGAGACATTATCATAATCGGCTCAGGCCCTGCCGGTTTGACAGCCGCGATCTATGCAGCACGGGCCAATTTAAAACCCCTGGTGTTCGAGGGCGCTCAACCGGGCGGTCAGTTGATGATTACCACTGAAGTAGAAAATTTTCCCGGTTTTAAAGATGGCATTATGGGGCCGGACCTGATGCAGGAAATGCGGGCCCAGGCAGAACGGTTCGGGGCAGAGATCGTGACCGCAGACGTGACAAAAGTGGAATTAAGCGCAAACAAAAAAATCGTATGGGAAGACGAAGATGCCTACGAAACCAAAACCGTGATTATCGCCACAGGAGCCACCGCTAACCTGTTGGGATTGGAAAATGAAAGCCGTTTAATGGGCCGCGGTGTCAGTGCCTGTGCCACCTGTGACGGGTTTTTCTTTACCAATAAAGAAATCTGTGTGGTAGGCGGCGGTGACAGTGCCATGGAAGAAGCCACCTTCCTCACTCGCTTTGCCTCCAAAGTCCATATAATTCACCGCAGGGACCAATTCCGTGCCTCCAAGATCATGGTCCAAAAGGCAACCGATAACCCCAAAATAAATTTCATCATGGACAGTATCGTAACCGATGTCCTGGGCGACCAAACCGTCAACGGGGTTAAACTCAAAAATAAAAAAACCAATGAAATCTCAGAACTAAAAGTCGAAGGCATGTTTGTGGCCATCGGTCATACCCCCAATACCAAAATGTTCAAAGGGCAACTGGATATGGATGAAAAAGGATATATTATCACCTGCAGCGACAAAACCAAACAAACAGCCACCAGCGTGCCGGGCGTATTTGCCTGCGGTGATGTGCAAGACCCCCACTACCGGCAAGCAGTAACCGCCGCAGGCACCGGCTGTGCCGCCGCACTGGACGCCGAACACTACATAGAAGCAATGGAATGAAAAATTTATGCCTCCGGCGGCCAGGCCCCACTGCGTGGGGGAGCGTTTGCAGAGCAAGGATGACGTACTTTGTTTCGAACGATATATCGTCTCCGTGGACATTTTTAATGCCGCACCGCAGGTGCCTCTTTTCGAGAAAACCGCTCCTCTGGACCCGTAAAACATCCGCAAAAGCTTTTGTTTAGGAAGGTTAGTGAATAAAAAGATTTTTTATATCGTTTGCTTTGTTTTAATCGCAGGGTGCACGTTCCTGCTGCCCAAATATCACCCGGGAATCAAATGGAAAGAAATCTCAAACCCACAATTCATCGTTGTGTTTCCCGCCGGGTATGAAGAGGAGGCAGTCTATACGCTGGAAACAGCGCAAACCCTGTATGACCGGCTTACCCAATTGTGGAACAACAGTGCCCGTATCAGGGGTAAAATCAGGATACTACTCAGCGATATGAATGATGATGCCAACGGTCTGGCCTCGTTTTTCCCCTATAATTGGATCGAGGTCTATTTGTTTACTCCGCCGCCCGATTCCACCATAGGAAGCGGTAAAGATTGGATACGAATGGTTCTGTCCCATGAATTAACCCATACCATTATTTTCAACGCCGGGTCCGGTTTTACCTATTTCCTCAGAAAGATTTTCGGTTCCAATCCCGTTTTATATCCGACCATTTATATGCCCCCCTGGGTTACAGAGGGGCTGGCGGTTTATGCCGAATCCCAAATGAACACCGGGGGGCGGCTCAATACCCCGGATTATAAGATTATGCTGAAGCACATCACCCAATCCGTGAATGTCCCGAACTGGAGGGATATATGGGGAGGTCCCACCCCCTGGCCCGGACCGGTTTCCAGGTATCTTTACGGTGCCGCGTTTATCGGGTTCCTGGCCGAAAAATACGGCAGCCATAAAATACCGGGATTCGTGAAAACTTTTGCCTATTATCCCCTTCCATTCACGTTCAAACACGGTATCCTCACCACCCATCAACGATTCAAAAAGGTTTTTAATAAAGGGATCAGGGAATTATGGGAAGAATTCCGCCAATACCTGGCGGATATGGATGCGGATGCTGCTGATACGACTTTTATCACTCGCCTCACCCGGGATGGAAAATATAAAAAATATCCCATCTTTACCGGGGATGAAAAAATCTATTATGTCCAACAGAATTACAAAGAATATCCCGGTATTTACCTCCTGGACACCAGGACCGGGAAGCGAAAACGGATAGTGAAAAAGTCGGGCATCAACGGCTGGTCCTATTCGCAGCCGGAGAATAAGATTTACTTTTCCGCTGCCGACTATGTCAGGGCTTATTATTGGTTTTCCGATTTATACCAATTGGATTTGAACACCCGCCAGGTCAAGCGATTATCTTTTGGCCGCCGTCTTTTTTACCCGGTAAAGGGTAAGAATGAACCCGATGAAATCTACTGCGTCAAACGGGTGAACAGCAAATCCTACCTGGCTGTATTTGATATGAAAACCCGTAAAGATCGAATCATATCAAGGGGATTCGATTCGCTTGCTTACCTGGCAATTTCTCCTGACAATCGTTATATTGCCGCATCGTTGAAACAAAAAAACAAGGAATGGGCCATTGCGTTGTTTACGCCGGAAGGAAAACTGGCCAGGATTTTAACCGAAGGATATGGAAAAAGTTATTACCCCGCCTGGAAAAATGCGGAAGAACTGCTTTTTATATGTCAATATAAAAATCGTTACCGGTTGGCTTCTCTCCGCTTGAACAGCGGGATCATTTATATCTACCCGCACGCGCAGATGCCGGATTTGCGGTATTTTTCTCTTTCGACTCCCGGTGAGAAATTGGTGGCTTCGTTTTTTGATGCCAACGGGTATAATCTTGGTTTTGTGGATCTAGCGAAAATTGACTACGAAACGATATCACCTCGAAACAGTAATCCGGCCTTGCCAGGGCTTAACAAAAGTTTTTATAAAATCAAACCCTACAATTTTCTGCGTGAGTTGACGCCCAAATATATCAGTCCTAATTACAGGTATGGGGGCAATGAATTTCAACCCGGTATATTTTTAAGCGGCCAGGACCTTTCTTTTCGGCATTCCTTTAGTTTAGCGGCTTTTTACGGTTTTAAAAGCGAAACCTTTAATTTCGATTTTGCTTACACTTTTGACGGTTTGTATCCCACGTTGTCCCTGGAGTATTCGGATTTATCCGATTACAACCGCAGTTCCACGGAAGGGAATTTTATCCACAATGAAAAGAAATTGAGACTGGTGGGTCTCTACCCGTTATTCATAAGAAATCGCAGCCAGGTTTATCTTTATTCCGATATTCATCTCGAAACTGTCATGGATACGTTTTTAGATTTACCCCAGGAAGAGGTGGGGAAATTAAGACTGAACGGATTCAAGCTGGGCATTTTTTACAATTCGGCAAAGCGGTATTATGATTCTATTTCCCGGTCTGATGGCATGCATGTTTCCCTGTCTTATTCCCGGGAGTTAAAGTCCCTGGGAAGTGACTTTGACATTCATACTGCGGCCCTGGAGTATAAGCAATATATATCGTTGTTCCGGCCCAATGTATTGGCGCTGCGTGCAGCGGTTATGGATTCCTGGGGTGAAGCCAGGCGGGTGTTTTATATGGGTGGGGTGGAATCATACAGCGGTTTTTATACGGCAGGCACTAATCTATTCGAACTGATGCGGGGGTATCCTTCCGGTTTTTTCTCCGGCACCGGCGGATACCTGGTAAACCTGGAATACCGTTTGTCTTTGTGGAAAATCGAGAAGGGTTTTCTCATTAACAGTAGTTTTGAGCGGCTTTACCTGACCTTTTTTACCGATATTGGCAATGTATGGCTTAATGAAAAAACTGTTAGTCCGTCTTATTCGTTGGGGTTGGAAATGAACCTGGCGGTTTATCTGGGGGGCCTCAAATTGAATTTATCTGGTGGTGCGGCGGTGGGGCAGAATCCGTATCATTCCCCAATATTTTATTTACGAATAGGAAATTCCTATTAGCTTTAACTACAGCATTTTAGCCACGAAGGTACACAAAGAAACACGAAGGTAAGAAAGAGAATGGTACCAATGGGAAATACCTTTATGAAGCATAGTACGATGGCTGACCGTGTATGAAAAGTTTTTGCGGGGGTCCAGGGGGCAGTTTTTTCAAAAAGAGCCCCCTGGCCGTCGGAGACAAAAAAAGTTCTGAAAGAGTTTTATAGGAGTTCAGGATGGACAGTGTAAACGTTTTTTTAGCTCACAGATATTACTGTCCATCCTGTAGATAAAAGTAGGGGTTAGTAGATCCGCACGGAGGGCATTAGTTTTTTCAGAGTGCCCGTGCGGTAGGAGAGATAAGGTGCCCTTCGGGCGATTTTTATAAGATGCCTGCGGCGAGAATAAAGTACCTGGCACCTTCGATTAACACATTCGATTTTTCTTCTTGCCCGTTCCCTTTCTTTGTCCTTATTCTCACTTAATATAACAATTGCAGAAATTGGGGAGGGGTTAGAGCTTTTACACGACTTGTTTTGAAATCTGACATATTCCGCGTGATGATATATTCTACATTCTCTTTCAATGAACTCACCTCGATTACGGCGTCTTCAATATCACTAATGGGAGAATTCAACGAATCCCTGAGTAATTCTTCAGTAACTGGAATTACAGAAAAAATATCCAATATTTCTGTTAAAATGTACCTCACCCTTTGAATACTTCCATGCTCCCTGGTCATGAAATAAGAAAGAGTTGTAAATTCATGGGCACAGATACAGCCTTTAATCTCATTCTTTACGCATAAATCAACAATGGCTGCTGCTGCTTGATGACCCTCACGCTTATTCAGAAAGTCCAGTAATACATTGAGATCAATGGTTACTTTTTTCATGGAAATACTTTCTCAGTTCTTTTTTAGAAGGGATTGGCTGATCGGAAAGAATCCCATATAAACCTAAAGTCCTGGTGGATAAATCGGAAGTTTTTGTTTGTATCTTCAGGCTGTGAAGGTATTGTTCAATCATATGAGAAATGGATTGCTTCGTTTTTTTGGAAAGCTCATGGGCAAATTTAACTAAATCTTCTTCTATGCTGAGCGTAAGTTTCTTTTGCATATCGATCACCTTACGTATACAATTATATTATTATACGTATGATTTGTCAACACAAAAATCATCCAAGCCAGGTACAACTTGCCTGGCATCATTCTTACCATTCTTAATAAGGTGCCCTTCGGGCGATTTTAAAAAACGCCTGCGGCAATGACAAAAGGAGTTCCGATCGTCAATAATCCGACTGAAACAATGACAATCGGATGCCAGATTGTCAATAATCCACCTGGCAGAATGACAATCGGGCGTCCGATTGACAATAATCCGACCGGCGGAATGACGATCGGAGTTCCGATTGTCAAAAATTCAACCGGAAAAAGAGCAAAAGTAACTCCGATCGTTAAAAATCCAACCGGCGGAATGACAATCGGAGCTCCGATTGTCAATAATCCACTCGGCGGAACGACGATCGGAGTTCCGATTGTCAAAAATTCAACCGGAAAAAGAACAAAAGTAACTCCGATCGTTAAAAATCCACTCGGCGGAATGATAATCGGAGCTCCGATTGTCAATAATCCGGTCGGCGGAATGACAATCGGAGGTCCGATTGTCGATAATCCGAGTGGCGAGATGTCGATCGGAGTTCGGATTTTCATTAATCCGGTTGTGGAAACCATTAAGCAGTGCGGTTTTATCGCTATTTCACCTGTCGGAAGGTCAAAACCGCATCACTTAAAAACAAATCTAGATAAAAAATCAATGATTTCTTAAAAAGGAGGTAAAAAATGAGCAGGGAATAAAGTACCTGGCACCTTCGATTATCTTGTTTAAAATATTTTCTCTCCTGTTTTTAAAACCTCTGCTGCTATTGGATTCTCTTCGTTAAATTCATCGACTAAAAACGGATGAGGCTCGATATCTACATCGATATCACGGGCAATCTTCATTAATAAAAATCTAAAATCAACACTATCTCCTATGAATTTATCTGTCAAAATAGCCACATCGATATCACTCCATTCTGATGCATTATTTTTAGCATAAGAACCAAAAAGATAACCGCCGCTTACCTTGATATTTCTCTCCTTTAACGCATCAATATAGAGATTGATTAACCGGTAGACGGTTTTCCTATCTTTTCTTTTAACCACTTTCGCAGCTCCTTTATACGTTTAATGGCCGACAAATAATGACCACATATATTCTTTGGATTTGAACATATTGAGCATTGATTTATAATTTGCATCGGACAATTTAACCCAGTGTTTTATTAGTTCTTCTTTTGTCATCATTCGTTCTTTCTGTTCATTGCCAAATTGATATTACCTCTTTTAACTGGATTTGTCAATACAAAGGACCGGTTCCTCAGGACTGTGTCAAAATATAATGAGAAAATAATTAACCTGGCACCATTCTTGTCGCCCACTCACCTTACTCACCTTACTCACCTTACTCACCTCACTCAACTCACTCACCTATTTCCTCTACTGTTTTCTCAAACAGTTCTTTCAATTCGTTGGGAAGGTTTTCCAGGTGTTTCCGGTGGTCTTCGCCTTTAACAGCGGCCAGGAGTAGTTGGAAATAGGATTTTATACCTTGGGCTTCCGGGGCATCCGGTAATTGTTCGATGAATTGATTAAGTTGAGCCGCCAGTTTTTCCTTTTCTTCGCTGCTTTTTTCTGATGCAGAAGCATACACGGCCTCTTTCGTGATGGCAATTAGAAATTCATTGAACTTCTTTTGCTTATCTTCAGCATCCTCCTTATCGAAAACATCCGGTTTAAGGTTAAATTCTTCTAATATGGCATTAAACGTGTCTTCGGGCAGCTTTTCTTTAATTTTGGAAATATAATCCTTCGCAAGATTCGCATAAGGGGAGCCGATTTTAACAAAAACCTGGAATGCCTGGATAAAGAATTTCAGGGCCGCTTCAAATTGATTTTGTTCTAAATTTAGTATGCCCATCTGCCCCATACTCTCTGCTAAACCTTTTATATCTCCTATTTTTTTTCTGATTTCCAATGACTGTTGATAATTCATTAATGCCGCCTCATAATCGCCCCGCTCTTGATAAATCCTGCCGATCTGATGTAAACTCGCAGACACGCCTTTGATATTATCGATCTTCTCATTAATCTCCAATGCCTTACGATAATGGGAAAGGGCCTTCTCATACTCTCCAAAAATATCGACAAACAATATCCCTATCCTGTTGTGGACTTCCCCCTTATATTCTTCTTTTATTTTTGGCAGTTCCAGTTCAGTGAGTAACTCCATGGCCCATTGGGGATAGCCGCGAAGGCTAAGATAATCCTCCAGTCTAAACGTGATTTCCGCCGCCTTATTCCACTGCACCGCCTGGATGTAATGCCAGCGAGCCTCTATGTCGTTATCGAGATATTTTTCACCTTCCTCCGTCCGGATGCCCTCAAAATACCGGGCGGCCTTTTTATGATACCGCTTCCTTTCCGCTGCTTTCATTTGCTCTAACAGGTATTGCGCGGTTAAGCGGTGAACGTAATATAAATCGTTATCCTCTAAATCAATGCATTCCAGCAGCGATAAATCCCCCAGCTTGCGGCGATCTTCCCGTTTCATGCTTACTTTATGGGCAGTTACGGCTTCCACGGGTACGGGATTGCGATAAATGGCAAGAATGTCCAACAGGAGGCGCTGGGCTTCGCTGAGATAACCCAAAAGCCTTTCTAAAAACAATGGGGTAAATTCGTCCCCTTTACCTTTCTTTTCAATAATACGTTCCCTCATTTCCGGCAATAAATCTTTTAATTGCTCCCAGGTAAAATCCCGCTGTTTGAATTCTTCATAGGCAATCCTGTCCAGCAGCTCCAGGGCCCGCGGGTTACCGCCGATCTCTTGCCTGAGTGTTTTTATTGATTGGCTGTCCAGCCGTTTCAAGGCCTTGCGGTTCAGCAGCATCTTGCGAAATTCCACCGGGCGGAATTCCGGGATATTTATGGTTATATCCGGCGAATCAAAACCAGGCAGCGTGTACCGCGTGGAAAACATTAAAAACGTATCATGGTGTTTTAAACTGTCCCGGAAAAACTCTGAAAATTTCTTTAACCGTTCCCGTTTAAACTCCCCTGCCCTGGCTTCATCCTGGTTCTCCTCGAAATTATCGAGAATGATAACCACTTTTTGCTTCAGCAGGAATTGATCCAGGTACCAGGCCAGTTTTTCATTGGGTCCGACATCGGCGGCATAGACGTTCTCCGCGTCCTTAACCCCCAGGAGTGCCGCTTTTTTGGAAACCGCTTCCAGGATTTGTTCGATGGTGGTGTCGCCCTGCACTACGATGAATTCATATCCTTTTCTTCCCAGGTTGGCAGCGGTTCGGGTGGTGAGGGTGGATTTGCCGATCCCTCCGGGTCCTTTCAATACCACCGCGCCTTCTTTATTTTCGATGCTCTTGAAAATATCCCGCAGCAGCTGCAGCTTTTTGGAAGGTTTCTCTTTGCAAAGCAGTAATTAAATTGTCGTAATCTTCAAAGTGTGCGCAAAATATTTCTATAAATTCCTTTTTCCTTTTTTTTATTGCTCCCTTTAATTTCTTAACCTCTTTTTTGTAGGATTCCCCTTGCCGGTCCAGGCTTTTGTAAAAGGCTTCTATAAATAAGCCTTCCAGGGAAACGCGTTTGGTTTTCTCGGTAAATTGCTTGATTTTATCGTGGGTTAAATTGCTGAGCAGCCCTACCGGGATACCCAACAATGTCAGCAAAATTTCCGGCCCCATGTGTTTTCTCCTTAATATCTTTTTCCATTAACATTCAAACCGCCTGCACCTATTATGAACGACTTCCCCCGGTTTGTCAAGGGACAGGCAAGATGGTCAGCAATTCTAATTTTACCAATTGTCCGGGCGAACACAAGGTTCGCCCCTACATCTGATGGACGTTTTCGTACGTTCGTAGGGGTAAACCTTGTGTTTACCCTTGCATGAAACGGGAAAAATTAGAATTGCTGCAAGATGGTAAATAATTTACCTGGCACCATTCTACTAGGCACCATTCTATTCTTATCAACCGAAAAGACATTTGGGCATACGAAATTGGTATTGGTATTCTGCGGACACCAATTGGTTTAAAAGGGTGAAGAGGTTTAAACGTCGGGACGAACCCCCGGCTCTTTTAGGCGTTTAGGCAGGCAGCGGGGAATTTGATAGTATTAATTATAATCGCGGGGCTGAAATTTACTTTTTTTTAATTCCCCGAACTTTTTGGGGTGAATCCCAAACTGATTTCTGAAGAGAATGACAAAATAGTCGGATCTGGCAAAACCTGTTTTTTCCGCAAGGTTGACAATGGAAATTTTTTTCCTTTTTGACAGCAGGCGGGCGGAGCGCTGCATCTTTATACCAGTGATAAAATCATTCAGTGTCATGTCCTTATCATTCTTAAATTTCCGGGAAAGGTAAGAAGGATTCACTCCAAGGGTGATGGCAATAGCTTTCACTTTTAGCGTGGCCAACTCCTCATCCTTTCGGGACACAACATATTCTGCCGCACGATCTGAAAGGCTTCCTTTTTTCATTCTTTACCTCTGTGGTGCTCTAATTATATCATAGATTTTCATAATTAACAAATGTTTTTAAGTAAATTAATTTTGGAATGATAAACATTTTGTGTATTTTTGTGTCTTCGCGGCTAATTTCAAGTGAAAATTATTGCCACAAAGGCACGAAGACACATTGGTGCCTTGGTGTCTTCGTGTCTTCGTGGCTACCTAATATTTAAAAATCCAGCACGCCCAATTCCCGGAGTGCAAGATAGGCAGCTCCCATGACACCGGCGGAGTCTCCCAATTTGGCTTTGATCAACGGAATTTCTTTCCTGGGGATGCCAAAGAGTGATTTTTTTAAATAGCGCTGCACGTTTTCCTTTTCATACCAGGCCGGGATATTGGATACCCCACCCCCCATGATAATAGCTTCCAGGTCAAAGGCATTAACAATATTGGCAAACACGTTGCCCAGGATCTTAAAGCTTTCTTCAAAAAGTGCCGCGGCTTGCGGGTCTTTGGATAAGTAAAGCCGGTAGATTTCCGGTACCTCTAATTTTCTACCACTCATTTCCTGGAAGCGGCGGCTTAAACTGGGACCGGAAAGATACGCCTCAACGCATCCTGGTCGCCCACATTCACACAACCTGCCGTTAAAATCAATAGAGGTGTGACCGATTTCACCAGCCCCTCCCCTGGCACCCCGGTAGAGTTTATTATCTATAATCAATCCTGTCCCAAATCCCGTACCCATGATCACAGCCAGTACATACCGGTATTTTCCTTCACAACTGGCAAAAAATTCTGCCAAAGCCAGACAATTGGCATCATTCTCCACCAACAAGGGAACCTTTAACATATCTTTTAACCGTTGAATAAAACCAGGTGTTTCATAGACTGTCGTATGAGGGGAACCATACAAACGATCCTCCTCCGGTACATACGTTCCCGGCGTACCCATTCCCACCGCAGCATAGTGTTTTCCTGCGGCAGCCCGGTGGACAATTGCACGGATGTTTTTAATTACCTCTTCCAGTCCCCGTGAGGCATTGACAGGCATCCGCTCCCGGGTCAATACCTTTCGCTCCGTATCCATTAAACACGCTTCCACCTTGGTGCCGCCAAGGTCCACACCAACCACATACGTCTTCATTTGTACTCCTTTTTGTTTTAGCCACTAAGACACAAAGGCACGAAAGTTTTTTATTATAACATATCCTTTACTATTCTGTAAAAACGCGCAAAAAAAACAACGTTTTTCCGGTTGGTTCCTTTTAAGCGTCACCAACGATTCCTATAGGGTGGGGACGCCGTCCCCCTTATAAAAAAAGTGAAAATTTGATATAATCTTTGTGTCTTTGTGACGTTGTGGCAAAAAAGGAAGCATTAAAATGAAACCAAAAAAAGTAGAACTTCCGTCTGTTTACGAACCCAAGCAATTTAAAAAAACAGGACTGAAGGTCAATATATTCCATCTCATTGGATTATTGGTCATTCTCCTGGTGGTTTTTCGCTTCGTTAACCTCACCTTGTGGTGGTTTATGGGTAAACTGGAATTAAAGAATTTAGTCTACCAACCGGCAAAGATGTTAATGCTAACCAAAAACATCCACTACACGTTCCTGGATTTTTCCAATTATAAAAAAGCAGAAAAAAAATGCCGGGAATTTGCCCAAAAACGCCCGGGGGATAATACGATTCATGTTGCGGCTTATTTTAATCTCCTTCATCCAGGTATTTTTTTGATTCAAAACAACAACGGGAATTCATTCGTTGACCTGGGCAGGATTATCGTCACAACCGCCCCGGGATTTTCCACCTTCACACTTTATCTGTCCGATTTCATCGAAAAACGCTATAATCATAAAGTAGCCAGAAAACACCTGGGTACCTCCCTATTACTTTCAACATTATTACCACATAAGCAGCAAGATCCTGGGAACCGGATAACCTTCATCCTGAAACCTTCGGAGAAGTTAAAATACCTTGACATTCCCTATCTTCTCTATTTTTATCTACCCCTTGTATTGATATTGATATTCTCCCATATGTACAGCCGGGCTGTTTTCTTGTCTTTTTTTTATTACTCGTTCCTCTTTTTGCTTTTTGACTTTAGGGCGGTTCTGTTTACAGTACCCTTTAACTGGGTCATGGAGTCTTTTGATCTTGTGCCCAGCGGTTTGGTGGAAACATGGGGAGCAATAGTTGTCGCCCTGTTGTTCACCTTGCTGGGAATCATTGGCATCTTTAGTTGGAAAAAGCAACAGAACATTTTCAAAGAAAGGTTGATTGTGCTCTTCTTTTTGTTACTTCCTTTATTTTTAAGATTTTAGCCCCGATTTTCTTGACACCATTCTCTTTATATGTTAATTATTGTATTAAAAAAAATTAAAACTTAAATTATTTTCCAGGCGATTAATAAAGAGGACTAAAATTCATTATACTGAGAAAATATTAAAATATAAGGAGTAATCATGAGTGCAAATGAAACGAAATCCATGATTGACGGTAACACGGCTGCATCGCATGTTGCTTATGCTTTTAGTGAAATTGCTGCCATATATCCTATCACTCCTTCTTCACCCATGGGAGAACTGGCGGACGAGTGGTCTGCCTATGGACGAAAAAATATTTTCGGCCAGGAATTGGAAGTAATCGAGATGCAGTCGGAAGGCGGCGCAGCCGGTGCGGTGCACGGCGCTCTCTCTGCCGGTTCATTAACGACTACGTTTACAGCATCCCAGGGACTATTATTAATGATCCCCAATATGCATAAAATTGCCGGTGAAATGCTGCCTACTGTATTTCATGTGTCGGCCCGTTCCCTGGCTTGCCAGTCATTATCTATCTTTGGTGACCATTCGGACGTAATGTGCGTTCGCAACACCGGATGGGGTTTAATGGCAGCCGGTTCCATCCAGGAAGTCATGGACCTGGGGGTGGTATCTCACCTGGCCACACTGGAATCCTGGGTACCTTTTCTGAATTTTTTCGATGGTTTCAGGACTTCCCATGAGATCCAGAAAGTAGATATGATCAATTACAACACCATGGGTTCCATGCTGGATATGAAGCATGTGGAAACCTTCAGGAAACGGGCAATGACCCCGGATAACCCGATTCTTAAAGTAGGGGCACAAAACCCGGATGTCTATTTCCAGGGCAGGGAAACGGTAAATCCTTATTACGAAAAAACCCCCGGTATTGTGCAAAAATACATGGACCTGCTGGCCAAAAAACTGGGACGGCAATACCATTTATTCGATTATTTCGGCGCCCCTGATGCAGAAAAAATGATTATTATTATGGCTTCCGGGGCCGAAACCGTCGAAGAAACCATCAACTATCTGAATAAAAAAGGCGAAAAAGTGGGACTGATTAAAGTCAGACTTTACCGCCCTTTCTCCAATGAAGCCCTGGTTAACGCCATCCCGGATTCCGTGAACAAGATAGCCGTACTGGACCGTACCAAGGAACCCGGTGCCCCCGGCGAACCCCTTTACCTGGATGTGGTGAATGCGCTGAGAGATAGTAAAATTAAAATTATCGGCGGCAGGTACGGGTTAAGTTCCAAAGAATTTACCCCCTCCATGGTGAAAGCGGTTTTCGATCACCTGGATGATAAAGGGTTCCACGATTTTACCGTGGGTATTACCGATGATGTGACCCATAAATCCGTTCCTGTCAAAGAGATCATCGATACAGAGTCGGAAGATGTAACCCGGTGTATTTTCTGGGGTCTGGGTGCCGACGGTACGGTTGGTGCCAATAAGAACTCCATCAAAATCATCGGCGAAAACACGGATATGTATGCACAGGGATATTTCTCCTACGATTCTAAGAAATCCGGCGGTATTACCATTTCGCACCTGCGATTCGGCAAAAGCAAAATTCAATCCCCTTACCTCATCAGCAAAGCAGATTTTATCGCCCTCCATAATCCGGCATATATCGGGCGTTATGATGTGTTAAAAGAGATCAAAGCCGGAGGTATTTTCCTGCTCAATTCCGAATGGAGCAACGAAGAAGTTTTTAACCGCTTACCCCGCGACATGCAGGAAACCATTATCAAGAAAAAAATTAAATTCTACAACATCGACGCATTAAAGATCGCCAAGGGCGTTGGCCTGGGCAGCCGGATCAGCACGGTTATGCAGGCGGCTTTCTTTATTATCTCCGGGATCCTGGAGAAGCATTCGGCCATTAAGTTGATCAAAGAATCCATTGAAAAAACCTTTAAAACCAAGGGCGAACATATCGTCAAGATGAACTGGGAAGCAGTGGATAAAACCGAGGAAGCGCTGCAGCAGGTGAAATGCCCGGAACGCATCGATGAAATCGCGGAATCCCATGTTGCCAAAAAGTTAATCCCCGAGGATGCCGGCGATTTCGCCAAAAACGTTATTGAAATGGTCATGCACCTGAGGGGCGATGAAATCCCGGTTTCCCATATGCCGTTGGATGGGAAGCTGCCCACTGGCACATCAAAACTGGAAAAAAGGGGCATTGCCCCCATGGTGCCCCGCTGGAATGCCGAGAACTGCATCCTCTGCAACCAGTGTTCCATGGTATGCCCGCATGCCGCCATTCGCGCCAAACAGATCGAACCGGGCAAGTTAACCGACGCCCCCCCAACGTTCAAAACCATCAAATCCAACACCAAAAATGAAAAAAATCTTCAATTTAAGGTCCAGGTCTATATCGAAGACTGCACCGGCTGCGGTAACTGCCTGGAAACCTGCCCGGTGAATAAAAAAGGCACGGATAAAAAGGCCCTGGAGTGGAGTCCCATCGAAGAAGAAAGGAATGCCGGCGAAAACGCCAATTTTGTATTTTTCGACAAACTGCCGGACAATATCGTGGATGGAACCAAAGCCCCCACGTTCAGATGGTCGCAATTCAGGACCCCGTTATTTGAGTTTTCCGGTGCCTGTGCCGGCTGCGGTGAAACCCCTTATGTAAAACTGCTGTCGCAATTATTCGGTGAACGGATGATTATTGCCAATGCCACGGGTTGTTCTTCCATTTATGGCGGGTATTTCCCCACCACCCCCTATGCCCAATCCAAAGCCGGCCGCGGCCCCACCTGGGCCAACTCCCTGTTCGAAGACAATGCCGAGTACGGGTTCGGCATGCGCCTGGCCGTGGATTCCAACCGGAAACAGTTGAAATGGAACATCGATCAACTGCTGGAAAAAGGAACCACCCCGGAACTGACCACTGCCTTAAAAAAGAACCTGGAGTTGTGGAAGAATACCGACGACGATGCCCAGGATGCGGCACAGGAAACCAGGGAATTGCTGCCCGCAGCATTGAAAGCAGCTCCCGATGAAACCAAACCCAATATCCAGAAAATCATGGAATTGGGCAGCTATTTCGTGGATAAATCCGTCTGGTCTCTCGGTGGAGACGGCTGGGCCTACGACATCGGTTACGGCGGACTGGACCATGTACTGGCTTCCACCCGTAACCTCAATATCCTGGTGCTGGACACCGAAGTCTATTCCAACACCGGCGGTCAGGCCTCCAAGGCGACACCGCTGGCGTCTGTGGCCAAATTTGCCGCTGCCGGCAAACGTACCGGTAAAAAAGACCTGGGACTCATTAGCATGAGTTACGGGCACATTTACGTGGCTTCCGTCTGCCTGGGGGCCAATATGAACCAGGTGGTCAAAGCTTTCCTGGAAGCAGAAAGCTATGACGGCCCTTCCCTCATTATTGCTTATTCTCCCTGCATTGCCCACGGCATTGACATGGGACATTCCATCGAAGAAGAAAAAAGAGCGGTGGATTGTGGCTACTGGTCTCTTTACCGGTACGATCCCAGGCGAACCGAACAAGGAGAAAATCCGTTTATCTACGAAACAAAAGACCCCAAAACCGATATGCTTGATTTCTTGATGGGTGAAACCCGGTACAAGACATTGAAGTGGCAGTTCCCCGAAGTAGCGGATAAACTGTATGAACGGGCAGTTAAATTCAAGAAAGACAAACACGAGTTTTACAAGAAACTCTGACCTAGATGTAGAATTTAAAACAATAGACTCCCTGGAAGGAGAAAAGATATAAACCAGAAAGGGGGCTGGTATGACCGGCCAGCCCCTTTTCTATTTTAAGAAAATTTAACCTAATAAGATTTTGAATTCAAACCGAAAGGTTAGGGTAAATGTATTTGGGAAAAATTCCTTTGAAAAAAAGCAAGGAATCTTATTCTGTATTCTTATAAAATCTCTTTTAAAATCAACTCGTCCAGGCTGCGCTTGGGTACATGATGCACATCTTGCTCATCACGCCAATATTTGATATCACCATCTTTAACCTCATCAATCACCACCTTCTCCCTGGGTTTGCCCAATGCCAATACACAGCCGATTTCCAATGCTTCCGGGATTCCCAATAACTCACGGATTTTTTCTTTATCGCACGAACCAATGGCACACCCGCCGTATCCTTTTTCAACCGCACTCAATTGCAGGGTTTGCAAAGCAATGCCGTAATCCCAGCCTACATGAGTACTGATGTTGCGGTCACCCAATATCACGATATAAGCAGACGGCCGCTCCCCTTGTTCCGGGCCATCCCAATCCCGCAAATAACCGGCCCATTTTAAATAACCGAAAAGCTCCCGGTTTACCTCCGGTTTGTTGACAATAATAAATTTTAAGGGCTGCAAATTGGCTGGTGAGGGTGTGATCCTGGCATTTTCCACCATTTCTCTTAATACGCTGAGGTCGATTTTCTCCTCCTGGTAAAACCGGCGGTAACTGCGATTTTTAATAAGTAGTTCTCTAAAATTCAATGCCATTGCCTACCTCCTTTTTTAGCCACAAAGGCACAAAGACATAAAGGTTATTTTTAAGAAGAAATTATACCACAGCCGAATTTTATAAACCACGAAGGGCCAGTGTTTTTATTTTAGCCACGAAGGCACTTACAGTGCGGTAAAAGGCACGAAGATACACAAAGGAAAAAAAACGAAATCAACTTTCCCATATATTTTGAAATGGTTTCTTTCCTTTTACTGCGTTTTCATGTATAATCCCCCTTTGTTTGGAAGTAATTGAACACGAGGTACGAAAAATGGAACGTGCGGAAAAAGCTTATAAAAACCTGGATTTTCTTAAATCCAGCGCAGCAAGAACAATACGGATACTGGCCGAATACCTGGAACCGAAAAAACGATTCGATGAAGCAAATATCAAACATACAGTTGTCTTTTTTGGCTCCTCCAGGGTGAGACCTGAGAAGGGAGATGATCCCCTGCGTACCAGCAAATACTACTGGGCAGCCGAAGAATTTGCCTTCAATCTGGCCTCCTGGTCAAAAGAACTGGAAAAAGAAGGTGAGGAGTGTGGATTTACCATTTGCACCGGTGGGGGACCGGGCATTATGGAAGCGGCAAACCGCGGCGCTAAACGCGCCAATGCCAAAAGCATCGGCATGAATATCTCCATCCCTTTCGAGCAAGAACCCAACGATTATATTACACCCACATTAAATTTCGAGTTTCATTACTTTTTTATGAGGAAATTATGGTTCCTTTACCATGCCAAAGCCCTGGTCATATTCCCCGGCGGCTTCGGTACCATGGACGAACTATTCGAAACCCTGACCCTGGTCCAAACCCAAAAATTACCCAAACACAATATCCCAATTCTCCTGTACGACCCGGGATTCTGGAAAGATTTGATCAATTTTCCCAAACTGGTGGAGTACGGGATGATATCACCGGAAGATGTAAACTTATTTCATTACTTTTCCACCCCGGATGAGGGTATGAGTTATTTGAAACCCCGCCTCCAAGAACTCATAAAGAATTTTAATAGTGGTTAACATGTAAAAAAAGGATTGCAGTTCTTCTGACAACTTATACGAAAAATGATATAATAGGGGTTGTGAGGAACTTAAGATGACCATGAGTATGAAGAGCATTACTGACTATTTGATCAGTATTCGTCAAAGTGAAGCGTTTATTTCCCCGGATGTACTGGAAGCGATTGCCTATCAAAACCAGGAAAAGAATACCTGGGTAGAGATATCAAACCCGGAATTTACCTCGTTGTGTCCCAGGACCGGGCTCCCGGATTTCGGGACCATTACCATCAGATACCTCCCGGACCAACGGATCGTGGAACTGAAATCGCTGAAGTACTATCTTCTCCAGTATCGCAATACCGGTATCTACTACGAAGTGTTGACCCAGCAAATCTTAAATCACCTGGTAAAGGTACTGGAACCCTTTGAGATGATCGTAGAAGCATCCTTTAACAGCCGGGGTGGTCTCTCCTCAAAAGTCACCTCCACCTATAAAAAAGAAGATAATCACCACGTACCATGAAAAAAAATATTGTTGTCTACATCTTAATTGTACTTTTTATTTACTGCCTAGGCGGATGCAGTCAAAAAATAAAATTTCCTGCCAATACCGGTACAGATGCGGATGCAGCGGAAGATACATTTTTCCAGACCGCCCAATTCATTATGACTAAGGAAGAAAAGAATATATATCGCCACCTGCCGGATCAACAAGCAAGAGAAGAGTTTATCGAAGATTTCTGGAAAAAACGGGACCCCACACCCGAAACCCATGAAAATGAAAACCAGGTTGAATTTGAACGGCGAATTGAATATGCCAACAAGTGGTTCAAGGATCGACCGGACGGCAGGTGGTGGTACACAGACCGGGGACGAATACTACTTCAACTCGGTATCCCGGATGAAAGGTATGACCGGGTCTCCACTGTGCGCGGCACCACGTGGATGGTTAAAATCGATACCTGGTATTATTACCAATACCAATTAGTTTTGCAATTCGTGGACAAAGATGGATACGGCAGATACAGGCTTTTATACTGGCCGATGGTTTTATCACTGGCGCTGGATCAGGCAGCGTTTGCATTGGACCTGGACGGAAAGGCTCTAAATAGACCGTTTAGATTCAATGTGAAGTTCAAACAAAACATCATCAAAATAACCGTCCCGGTTAAAAATATAGAATTTCAAGAAAAGGACGGAAGAATGATAGCGGACTTTGAAATCGAAGTTTTTGTTTACCGGGATTTCAAAAAGATTGATCATTTCAAATTAGAAAAGCATACCCGTAAAACTAAAGAAGAAATATTACAAACAAAAAACCTGGAAATAACCGTTCCCTATTCTCTACAAGCCCCTGGGAAAGGCAGCTATTATCTTGATGTGATTATCAAAGAGGTTCTCACTTCATCACGGTATAGAAATTTTTCCCGCTTTAAAATCTAGATGATCATTTTTTATTTTTCACCCTGATACGTATATGTAATACCTTTAAACATATAAATTTAAGAAAAAGAGTCTCCTTCAAGCGATGTAAATAATTAAGTAGAGGATGACGTGTGATGATTTTCAGCTTTTTCTTCAACCAATCGTTATCCACCCGATGGTTATCATCCCATATGGGGTGAGGAACTTTTTTAGAAGCCCTGGCTTGAAAATGTTGAAAAAAAGCCTTTTTGGCCTCCTCCAGTGTAGGAAAACAGTCGTTTTTTAGAACTTTCCATTTATGGATCACCACCAACCGGTACCCGGTGACTTCAGGTAAAATAAATACAGTACCCAGAAAATAATATTGAGTATTAACCAAAAATGATACGTTTGTGGATTTTGCGGCATTATCTTGCATAATTTCCGAATATGGATGTGAGTGCGAATGCGAATGAGAACGAGGGTGTTTATTTCTACGCTTAATAGAAAACGTTTGACCTACATTAAAAATTGATACATCTACATCAGCCATTGGTGATATGACCTCCTCCTGGTACTGAATTCCAATTCCACTTTTATTCTCCGGGAAAAAGATGGTTTAATCCGTTTAATATTACAGCAGTCGACTTCAGAAACCTGTTGTTTGGAATCATAGGGGTATTATAATCCGGAATTTTTAAAATGTCAAGTTTTATTTAAGATTTATTTGGAAATTTTAAGAAAATAGATGTTCATAATTTAAGAAATCTTGGAATATTCATCAAAAAAATGGGAAAATATTGGATTCGACTTATTCATTTCCCTTTATTAAAAAGNNATTAAAAAGCATATTCCTTTTCGATTTTGGTTTGATTTCGAAATAATTTGCCAATATGATTGGGTTAGGGTCAAAAAAAGGCTAATTTTGTGAATGGGTTAAAAGCCGGAACTCCGTAATAGAACAGTCTCGAAGGATGAAGATAGATAAAACCCTAATAATACAAAAAAGTTGGAAATTATGTTATAATGGATAATTGTATAATGGCAAATATAAATATAAAGGCCGTCATAGAGGTATACAACTATAGCCAGCACGTAAAATTCGGAGGGTAAATATATACATTGAAAGCAGCAAGGGACAAATCGTTTGGTAAGCGGTTAAAAGCTATACGGAGTAGGCTAAATTTAAGACAGAAAGAATTCGTTCAAAAGTTAGACATTTCTGTTACCACGTTATCCGACATTGAGACGGGCAAAACTTATCCTTGCCATGATTTTTTTTATAATATTGTAAAGGAATACAATGTCAACCTTCATTATTTGTTATTTGGCGAGGGTGAAATGTTCAAGACATTGGAAACAGCGACTTCACCTGAATTAAATATATACGATTGTGAGGATGAAGAAATTTTAGAATTTCTTGACGTTTTCTTTAAATCACGCATGGTTCAGTTTCAAGTATTGGGTTATTTTAGGAAGTTGTACAATGAAGATGAAGCAGCCATAAAAAAAGATATCGAACGTACGATGGCGGAAAAAAATAGAAAACGACTCGGTGAAGCCAGGAAGAAAAAATAAAAGAATAAAATTTCTTACAATCCAACTGGAAATGCAAAAAATGGCAAACCTTTTTGGCAAAAACCGGGGCTTTATTATAATTGCGAAAAAGGATGGTTAACATGGTTAAAGAAACATTACAACATCATGCTCCCGGGAAGGAGTTTAACGAACGAATACGGAGAATATTGAAGCAAGTGCCGGTGGTCAATTGTCAATTGTTAATGATTAACATTCGATCTGTGGTATAATACCTTCATGGAAAATCAATGGGAATGCGAACTTAAAAAACAGGGGATTCCCCCGGGTAAATGCCAGGTAAAAGGCAAAGATAAAACCAAAACAGGCACGGCCTGCCAGATCACCCTGAAATACCGGGACGGTATTCCCTACCGTTTGATATCCTCAGCTCATCTTTCACGGCCGGAGCACTATTTTTCCATCTACCAGTCCGGGTGCAACATGGATTGCCGGAAATGTCATTCCTGGCACTTTTCCCAGCATGAAGACCCGGAGGGAGAATGGATGTCTCCCGACGATATTTTGGTAAAAGCTGAGGGATACGCGCGTTCAGTCACCTACGAGGAACCCAGGGAACGGGCCACATCGTTTCATGCCCTGGATTTATGCAGGGGATGTGGGGCCTGCGTTCAATTGGGTGTCTTTCGCACGTCTGACAGCGCAAGGGATGGGGGGGAGCTCTTTCTGAGACCCACCGACCAGAAAGGAGAACTTTGCCCCGATAAACTGGAGCCCCATCAGATCATACTTAGTCCCCAGGGGTATGGACCGGCACGGAATATTGTTGCCTTTACCGGGGGGGACCTGGGATGTAGACCCGAATTTTATGCCTCCTGTGCCGAAAAGATAAAAGCAAAACCGTTGTCTCTCCACATCCTCTTTGAAACCAACGGGTACGGGTTGACTCCCCAAAACCTGGACATGTTACAGGCAGCCGGCATTGATGCCTTCTGGTTGGATATCAAAGCCTTTGAACCGGAGGTACATCGCAAATTAACCGGGGTTGCCAATGAAGGAATTTTAAAGTTGCCGGAAGAGATGATCAAACGGGACTTTGTTCTTGAGGTCTTGTCCCTGTTTATCACAGGGTGGGTGGAAAAGGATCAACTAAAGGAGATCGCAAAAATTCTCTCTGCTGTGGATAAAAAAATCCCGTTTACTATACTTGCTTTTTTCCCTGAATATAAAATGAAGAATGTTCCGTCTCCCAATTTGGATCAGATGTTGAGTGCTTATGAAGCGGCCAAGGAGGTGGGACTTCAGCATGTCAGGTTGGGTAATATCGGTGTATTTGTAAAAACCAACCGGGAGCTTGAGACCCTGGTTTCAAGAACGGGTGGAGCAATTTAAATGGTACGGCACAACGCACCTATAAAATCATAACAATATCCCTTACTCACTTCAGTCCTTACCACCTCTAAACCGTTCTGAGTCAACATCTTTTTGAATTCACTTTCCGTCAACAGCTCACGGTAACCCAAATTCAATTCCGGGTGGACTTCTAAAAAAGCCCGGGTCAAGGGAGAGTCCAACGGGACAAGAATAACAATAATTCCCTGGGAAGATACAAACTTTCGATGCACTGCCAACACGTCTCGCTTATCTACAAAATGCTCCACCAAACCAAAACTGCATACCAGATCAAACTCCTCTGCCAACTCCAGGTCAAAGATGTCCTCAGTAATATATGTCAAATAGCGTTTAATGTTGTCTTTCATCTCACGATACTTTTTATAAGATGCCTCACTTTTATCCACCAATACTCCTGTTCCCCCATACTGGCTGACAAGCCACCGTGTCAAAAGCCCGGTAGCTGCTCCCAGTTCCAGGATTTTGGGTGATTTTATCTCTTCCCCTGCTAACAACTTTCTCAGGAGTTTACTCAGCGTGAACGTCAGCCGGAACTTATTCTCTTGCAGATGCTTCCTTAGATTCGCTATGATTTGCAGCGGATCCACCTGCTGAATAATCTTATCCGCATGTTCTGGGGAGAAAAATGCTTCCCAATCAAAATCTTCACTGGCCTCATTTTTAGAAACGTCTGTTACATACATTTAACCATACCTTCCAAAAATTAAAATTGAAAACACATTTTTTGTTGCGTCCGTACGGGAGAAATCCAACTGTTGTGCAGAGAGGCAATGGAAATAAAGAAATAACAAAGAGGTAAACAGAAAGACCGTTACTATTATAGCATGAATTTTTGCATTTTACCAGATGTTCGGTGTGTCCCAAATCTTGCTCAAATACCTGTAAAGCTTGATCATTTCGATAAAATCAATGTTTTTAACATAGAAAAAAAAAGAAAAATGATGCAACAATTTTTGTTATTGTTGAAATTTTAATTGATAAACCGTTCGTGAATAAACCCTTTCTCATCGATAATAAGCTTGCCGGGAAACAGGTCCACCATTTTTTGTTTAAATGACAAAAATTCTTCATCCGTGATATCATTCTTGTCCACCTGCTTCTCATTGATATAGAAGTACTCTTTATATTCTGTCTCACCAGGCATATAAATATATTTTCTCTCATTCAATTGATAAGCTCTGTATTTGGACTCCACTACCAGGTGTTCATACTCTTTTTTTACGGCAATTTGTCCTGATGGCATTTCAATATTCAGTATTTGGACAATATTGGGATAAAGGATGCGAATTTTGTTATCGATAAAAGGGGTAGTGGTGGAATACCAGAGCCCGGTTTCCATGTAAGCGGGATAACCGGCAAACTCTTTCCCCCGCATGACCGGCACCAACGAATGCCCCCGGAAGCACTCCGGGATGGGCATATTTAGTAAATCCAGGATAGTAGGGGCAACATCGATATCCCGTACGGTCTTTTCCACCCGTAACCCCTTGAAATCCTCAAAAGGCGAATAAATTCCAAATACCATACTGTTTGAATAAGGACCCATCAAATGGTCACCATGAGCTACCCCGTTGTTTTCTTCATACAGGCTCTCACCGTGATCTGACATGATAATCACAATAGTATTTTTTTCAATGTTACATTTTTCCAGGAAAGTTAGCATCTCTCCCACGTTATCGTCAAATAATTTTGTGGCGCTGTCATAATGATTCACTACTAAAGGAATTTCATTTTTCCTGACTTTGGTCTCTAAAAAAGATTCCAGGATATCACCACTTAAGCCGTACTTGTGCCTTCCGTAATAGTTTTTTGGGGTATATTGTTTATAATAGGGGTATTTGGTAACATAAGGGAAGTGATTGTTAGAGCTAAAATAGAGGATGAAAAAGGGCGTCTTTTTTTTGAGTGCTTTTTTTATGGATTTTTTGGTATATTCTGTAACGTACCAGGGGTCTTTATTTAACGTCATTCCCCACATTTCCGGGAAAAACGTCCAGCCTACCGGATTGATTATAAAACCCATCAGGAAAGAATGGATTTCCAGGCTTCTTTGTCTTAATATCTCCTGGACACGAATTTGAGGGGCAATCACCTCCTGGAATCCATAATCGATATTGGGAAAAAAGTCACCGGCAACATCACTGATAACAGCTGTATAATAGTTATGTTGATTAAAAACATCGATAATAGTGACCCAGTTTTTTTTCGTATCTTTTATTGAAGGGAACATATGCCGCATGTTATGGTCCGGTGGAAAGGAGGAGGTAAAGACGGAGGTCCAAGAGGGCAGTGTCCGGGCCAATGAGGATTTGGCGTTTAAGAAACTCACGCCTTTTGCGAACACGCCATCGATATTGGGGGTTTTTCGATGATACCCATTATAGGAAATACTTTGCGGCCGCAGGGAATCCGTGGCCAGGATTAGGACATTGGGACGTCCTGGCCCCGGGTTGTTTTCATGCGCTCTTACTGGCGTCACTTTAAATTTAACTACCAGCAGCAGGCATAACAACAGGATTGGCAAAGCGTAGATCACGCGTTTGTTTTTTATTGATATGGCAATAATGACAGCAATAAAAATCAAATAGATCAGCCACAATGGCGTAAAATCAGTGACTATAACCTGGAAATATTTCAGTAAACCCCCCTTTCGGAACAACGACTCTGCAAACAATTTAGGAAAGAATTTGACAGCCCTGATCCAGAACATGAACCAGACAAAAAAATTAAAAAGCAAAATATACCGTTTTTTTTCGATTTTTAGCAGCAGCGAGAATAGGCCGATGATCAAACCAATGATGATATACCCCAGTAGAATTTTTAAATTGATCGAGAGCAGCAGGGATTTAAAGTTTTTAAAGATGAAGGTTTCTATTTCTTCATTTTTGGCGCCCATATAGGAGAAATTCAAAAAGAGTACAAAGGAGATAAAAAAAATAAATGCGGAAAAACCGATGCTGACAAGGATATTTATACATACCTGGCTTTTTTTACAGCGGCCGCAGTCGATAACGTTGATTTTTTCTTGCATCTTTTATTATAGCATAAATCACAAAATTTTTGGGAACCTGGAAAAAAGAATTGACATTATTTGATAATATTGATATATAGGGAACATGAATACAGAAATAGATACAACAAAAAGCAATATTGACCAATTCGATTACCGGAAGTCGATGAAAAAAACTTCCAATAATAATTTCTTAAACACAATTATCAAAGTAGAACGGTACATCAACCGTCCACTGGCTTCTTTGATTGTACGTGCAGTATTTAATACCCGCGTCACCCCCAATGGTCTGACCTATTTCTCATTCCTCCTGGGAATTACCGGCGCCTTCTTTTTCTCCAGGGGTGAGTATTTGTATTTCGTGTTAGGAGGTGCGTTTGCTCAATTGGCTTCCATCGTAGACTGCGCCGATGGCATGCTGGCCCGGGCCAAAGATATGTGCAGCGACTTCGGTTCCCACCTGGATTTGCTCCTGGACCGCATTTCAGATTTTTTTATAATGGTGGGAATCTCTGCAGGCTGTTACTTTTTTTTCAAGAACATCAATCTCTTGCTCCTGGGACTATTTGCCGCAGGCCTCTACCAACTGCAAATTCATCTCTATTACCTTACCAACAGCTACCTACAGGTAAAAGAAAAAGGTCAAACCGGAGAAGCGCGGGCACTACTTTTCATGCTGTTGTTAATATTCAGCATTGCCAACCGCCTGGATATCTTCCTTTACGGGCTGCTGGCACAAACAGTGATCGTAAATGTCGTCCGGCTTATCTACTTTATCACCCTCGGCAAGAAAAAAGCATAACTTAACTGTTATTCAAGACGCCTGGGTTTTCCAGGGAATGGCTTTAGCATTCCCAGCAATCCGATGCCGGCCCATATTAATGCAAGGATGCGCCGGATCAATACCAGGGTAAATCCGATACTCGTTCCCTTGCCTAACAGGGCAAACAGCCCTACATAAGTGGCTTCATAGATACCCAGGGAACCAGGGATCAAAGGAAATATAAACGCCAGGGTACCCAACACCGTAATCAAAAAACTGTCCAAAAAAGAAATATTAATAGCACCAATAAAAACCAGGGTTACATGGATTTCCGTAACCCAGAGCATGATTAAGAGGGAATAAAGCAAAAAGGCCTTTACAAAAGTCCCGGGATGCTTCTGGTAAAAATCGGAAATATATTCATCGGTTTCTTTTATTTTTTCCTTGTTTTTTTCAAAGAATTTAAGGTGGATTTTCATTTTGGCCAACGCATTCACCATCCATTCAAACAACCCTTTTTTCTGTTTGGAAAGGAGAAAAACCAGTAAAAGAAAAGCAGAGACCACAGCGCCGATAAAGATAGCTTTGAGTTTTCCAGGCAGAGTAAACCGGGTGATAGTCATCGCTACCCCGATAATGATAAACACGATTACGGTTATAAATTCAATGGTTTTGTCCACGATCACAGAGGCCAGGCTTACCCTTTTGTTGGGGTAATTGACTAGGTAAACCCGCGCTGCTTCACCCCCCACCTGGGCCGATGGGGTCAGTTGATTGATCGCATGACTGCACATCCTGGCTGTGTACATATCCCACAGCGACGTCTTTCCCTCATAGGCTTCAAAGATCACTTTCCAATTGATGGTCCGCAGCACCCAATAAAGGAAACGCAAACCCATCAAGATCAAAAAATTCTGCCAGCTGATTTGTTTGATATTTTCCCAGATTTTAACCGGGCCGATTTTGTAAACAAAAAAAGCAAAAATCAGCAGCCCGATGAGGACTGACAGGCGTACGATTGTTTGTTTTTTCATTTAGCGCCGGGAATCAACGTTAGAATTTCCTTAATGGGCATGCAAATTTCATCGCATTCCAACGCCCGTTGATTTTCCAGTATACACTCTGCAGCTTTAACCATGGCAGGGTAAGCGCTGCGGAGCAATTGGTTGGCATAGATCACGATGCGGATGCCGGCATTTTTTAATCCTGTTTCAGTAATGCTGCTGTAGGTACTGGGAATCGCCACCAAAGGCACTTTTTGTTCAAATTTGTCGTATTCTTCACAAAACGCCAGGATTTCATCCGGAGACTTTTCTTTGCTGTGGATCATAATGCCGTCGGCCCCGGCTTCGATGTAACTCCTGGCCCGTTTCAACGCATCGTCCATACCGGCTTTTAAAATTAAACTTTCAGTCCGGGCAATAATCATAAAATCATCCGTGACCTGCACTTGTTTGCCACGGGTGATTTTGGCAGAAAAATTCTCAATCGTGTCCTGGGTTTGTTCAACTTCGGTGCCGAAAAGGGAATTTTTTTTCAGACCCACCTTATCCTCGATAATAACCGCTGAAACACCTTCCCTTTCCAGGGTCCGCACCATGAATTCAAAGTGCTCCACCAATCCACCGCTATCACCGTCAAAAATAATAGGTTTGGTGGTTACTTCCAGGATATCGTTCAGTGTGTTCAAACGGGAGGTCATATCCACGCAGCCGATGTCCGGTTTGCCTTTGGCAGTGGAATCGGTGAGACTGCTCAACCACATCCCATCAAACTCTTTCTGTTTACCATTGGAAGCAGTGACTTTTGTGTTTTCCACGATCAGGCCGGTAATACCGTTGTGGGTTTCCATGATAGTGATCAACTCTTTTGAGGCCAGTAAACGGCGGAGTCCTTTCAAGCGGATACCAGGGGTGGTGCCGATCTCCCTTAATGCATCATGTAATTTGGAAGAAGAGATACCCGGGGTATACCTGGGTTCGATTAACTTTCCTCCCCATTCTTTTAATGCATCGATCACCCGCTGCCGGGTTTCCCTTTGCACGCCTGTGCGCCAATCATCGCCGTGCACCACGTAGTCGGGCCGGATTTCCCTTAAATTGGGCACATAATCCAACGTCGTCTGCGGCACTACCTGCGAAACCCCTTTAATGTTCTCAACGATTAACTTGCGTTGTTCATAGGTTAACGCTGGCAGACGTTTGTAACTGGCAATCGCTTGATCGGTTAATAATCCGATAATAACGTCTCCGTATTTCCGGGCCTCGTTAATGATATTCAAATGCCCGGGGTGTATTAAATCAGCACTCATGCCAACATATACCTTCTTCATTTATACGTTTTCCTCCTATTTTTTTAGACCCTCATCATTTCCTGTTTGCTTCCAGTTGATCCAGGACCTTTAAGTATTTATTTTCGATCACCGGCCAGGAATAGTGTGTTTCAAAAAACGCCTTGCCATTGTGTCCCATGATCTCTTTAAGTTGTTCATTCTCACATAACAGTAACATGACCTCTTTAAATTCGTCGTAATTGGTGTACCACAACCCGGCATTGCTTCGCCGGCATTGTCCCTGGAGCACCTCGGTCCTGCCGTTAGCCACCACCGGTTTACCCACAGCCCAGGCTTCAAGTGTGACCATGGACAGGGACTCGAACTGGGAAGGAATCACCAGGAATTCAGCACCGGTAAGAGCGTTGAATTTATCTTCATCCTGTATAAAGCCCAGGAACTTAATCCGGGGGTGCTCTGGGATATCGATGACGGATTTTCCCATTAACACCAGGGTAAGATTGATATTTTCTTCCTTTAGCAATCTCAAGTAAAAATTCAATAATTCAGGTACTCCTTTGTTTTGGTCTAACCGGCCGATATAGATAAAATATTTTTCCCGGATATTGAATTTATCGCGAAAGGATTGGGGGGAGAAGTGTTCCGGTATTTCCGAACCGATACCGACGATATCTCCCGGGACCTCCTGGTTCCCGGAAACCTTGTGAATCATGTCTTTTTCTTCGTGGGAGTTGTAAATAATGGCCCCGGGCCAATTGAAAAAATCTTTAAAAAGTCGTAAATAGACCACTGGATCGTGTTCGGCGGTTGGAACCAGGACGGCTTTATCTCTGAATTTCTTGGCCCCATAATAGGAATGGTAATAGCGATAGGAAAAAAAGAAATAATAATCGAATTCGTTTTCTCTTTTTTCCAGAGTTTCCAACAGGTCCGGGAAATAGGGCCCTTGTTCTTCCAGCCATTTTAGTTCGTCATCGATAGTATGTTCTTCATTAAAGATTACGTTTTGGATATTGCCGAATATTTTGGGGTCCCTGGGTTTTTGGACCTGGAAGCGGTGCACCGGGATATTGTTAATGATTTCGTATTTATTGGTATAATGGTGTTTCCAGGAGATATAATCGTGTGCGGTGGAGGTAAAGACTTCTACGTCGCAGTGGTGGGACATTTTTTCAGCGATCAGGCGGGCGTGGTATTCAGCGCCGCCGTTGATATCGATACCGTAGCGTTGAACGACAATTCCGATCTTTTTCCTGGCCATCATTTATCATTATAGCACAAAAACAGGAAGTTGAATAGAAGGATACAATGGGAAACACCGAAACGAAATGTGTTACAATGGTTTTTATCATCATTAATAAAAAATTTTTGCGGGGTCAAGGGGCGGTTTTTATAAAAAGAGCCCCTTGTCGCCGAAGGCAAAAATAATATTTGACTTTTTCTGGATTTTGCGATATAAAATAATTTCTTATTTAACGTTTCAAGAAACTATTTGAAAAAGGAGGTTCATGTGAATATTTATGTCTGTATCAAGCAGGTCCCCGATACGGAAGCTGTTCTCCAGGTGAAAGATGGGACCAGGATAAATGAAGAGAACATCAAATGGATCATCAGTCCTTACGATGAATACGCGATTGAAGCGGCGTTGCAGTTGAAAGAAAAGATCGAAGGGGCGGCGGTAACATTGATTACTTGTGGTCCCAATCGGGCAGAGAGCGCTTTAAGAAGCGGTCTGGCCATGGGCGGCCAACATGCGGTTCATATTGAAACGGATGAATACCCGGATCACAAAACCATGGCACTGGCCCTGGCCAATGCCATTAAACAAGACGAAAATTTCGGTATCATTTTTAGTGGAAAACAAGCCATCGATGACGATTCCTACATGACCCATATCTACCTGGCTGAATTCCTGGGAATCCCGGTGGCGACTAACGTGATTGTTTTCAATCACGAAGATGGTAAAGTAACGGTGGAACGCGAAATCGACGAAGGGGCACGAGAAAAAATAGAAATGCAAGTCCCCTGTGTCGTGGCTGCCACCAAAGGACTGAATATACCTCGCTATGCATCCTTGATGGGAATCATGAAAGCCAAAAAAATCCCCATTAAAAAACTAAGCCTGGCTGACGTGGGAATTACCGAACTGAAAACTAAAATCCAAACCGAAAAACTCTACGCCCCACCTGAAAAACCCCAGGGTAAAATTATCGAGGGCGAACCCGAAGAAACGGTTAAGGAACTGATCAGGCTTCTGAAAGAAGAAGCAAAGGTATTATAGGACATAGGAGGATAACATGGCTAACATAGGTGTATATATCGAATTAAGAGGCGATGAATTTAAAAAATCAAATAGAGAAGCACTAGGCGTTGCCAAAAGAAGCGGCAAAGACGTCTATGCAGTCCTGTTTTCCAATAACCCGGAACAGTACGCCGATGAATTAAAAGGAGTGGCTAAAGCCATTCGCGTGAACGGCGGCGACCTCACTTACGACCCGGTAATGTACTCGGATACACTGGCAAAAATCATCAAAGAATATAACCTCTCCGATTTCGTGGGTGTTTGTTCCGCACAAGGGAAAGACTTATTCCCACGGGTGGCAGCAAAGGTCGAGAATTCCACCCTTTTAAACGACTGCCTTGACATTGACCTGGCAAACAACCGGTTTACCAAACCGGTATACGCAGGCAAACTGTTGTCCGATTTCATCATTGAAGATGACTACCGGCTGTTTACCATACGACCCAATGTATTCGCACCGGAAGAAGGCCCGGAAACACAGCCGGAAATAGCAGACGTCGAACCGGTGAAAAACGAAACCAAAAGTAAAATCGTTGAGATCATTCGCAGCGCTTCCAAAAAAATTGACCTGCAAGAGGCGGAAATCATTGTGTCTGGCGGCAGGGGTATGAAAAGTAAAGAAAATTTTGTGATTATTGAAGAATTGGCCAGCCTGCTGAATGCCGGTGTCGGTGCTTCCCGCGCAGCCGTGGACTCGGAATATGCCACTCACGACATGCAAGTAGGACAAACCGGTAAAGTAGTGAACCCCAAACTTTACATCGCCTGCGGCATATCCGGTGCAATCCAACATTTTGTGGGTATGAAAACCTCCAAAGTGATTGTTGCCATAAATAAAGACCCGGAAGCACCCATCTTCAAAAAAGCGGACTACGGCATCGTGGGCGATCTGTTCAAAATTGTCCCCATGTTAACCGAAGAATTGAAGAAAGCACAGTAGACAGTTTGTAATTTGGAATTTATAAATGAAATGGTGGAGCCAAGCGGAATCGAACCGCCATCTCAGCCTTGCGAAGGCTGCGTTCTCCCGTTAAACTATGGCCCCGTTTAAGAATTAGAAGTTAAGAAGATGAGAAGTTAAGAGATTACGAAAAATACTCCTTAATTCTTCTCTAGTACTTTTATTAAGTGGAAAGCCTCATTCCATTTGTCGGCGTCCATTTTGGCGCCCACCACTTCAATGATCTTTCCCGCAGCAATAGACCCCATTTTACCACAGATATCCAGTGAATGTCCACTGGTTAGCCCATAAAAAAACCCCGATGCATATAAATCACCGGCTCCGGTGGTATCAATACAGGTGGCATCAATGGGGCTTATTCTATATTGATTGGCTCCTGCTTTAATCAGTGAACCCTCTTTACCGATCTTGACCACGGCAATTTTGCATTTCCTTGAGATATCATTTAATGCCTCTACCGGATCCTCCTTGCCGGTAAAGGATTTGGCTTCCTCTTCATTGGCAAAGACAATATCCACATCACTCTCCACAATAGAATGCAAGAAATCCAGGTTTTCTTTAACAATGTTAAAACTGGCTAAATCCACCGCAATTTCGTTGTTTGCCTTTTTGGCAAGTTCTACAGCTTTTTCCACCAGTGCATAATTCTGAACCAGGTAGCCCTCCAGTAGAAAATAATCATAGCCTTTAAAGGGATCAATGGTTAAATCGGACGCATCCAATTCTACAGCAGCGCCGAGATAAGTAGCAAAGGTCCTTTCCGAATCTTTTGAGACCATTACAATGGACTTACCTGTATCTACTTTCCCTTTGAAAAGGGTGGCACAGATGTTGTTCTGTTCCATATATGACTTGAAAAAAGAGCCGTAGTCATCGTCACCAATTTTACCGATATAGCCGGCCGGTGTTCCCAATTGCGAAATGCCGTGAATGGCATTGGCCACTGACCCACCTGAGGATTTCTGCATGTCTAATTTTAAGGACACCGCTTTATCCAGGATGGCATTCATCTTTTGCCTGTCTACCAGGGTCATGCTGCCCCTTTCCAGGCCAAAATCCGCTAGAAATGCATCATCTTCCAGGCTGATAAGAATGTCTACCAACGCATTACCAATACCCAGGACCATTTTCATCGTTTTTTCCTTCCGTCCCCTTTCAGCTAATGATATCATTTTCTTTCATATATTGCCTTAATTGATTCAATAGCTCTTTGGTTTTCTCCACCTTTTTTTCCTTGGCCGCTTCCCGAAGTTGATCGGCAATTTCCGTTCCCTCATCCAGGCCAAATATCCCGGACATACCCTTGATATCGTGAGCGATTTTTGCAATATCATCCAATTTATTTTCCTCAAACAACTCCTGCATCTGTGTAAAATTGGCAGATACTTGTTCCTTAAATTCCTCCTTTAATTCCTCCATGAAAAGTTTGTCCGAATCAGTCATTTTTAATCTCCTCCATTGCTTATCTGGGGCTTAAGATTTAATTAAAGCTTTCCACTGAGCACTTTTTTAACACCATTGGTTTCATCGAGCAAAAGAATAGTGGCGCTCAATGAATTCAACTCTCGTTCATCCAGTAAGGCATAAGCCGCAATAATAATTTTATCCCCTACGGCAACCAACTGGGCAGCCGCGCCATTTAATACAATATCTCGCGAGCCGCTCTCTGCAGCAATAGTATAAGTAGAAAAACGCTTGCCGTTGGTGATATTATAAACTTCCACTTTTTGAAATTCCCTTAAGCCGGCTTCTCTCATGAGATCGGCATCGATGCCAATACTCCCCATATAATTGGGGTTCGCACCGGTTATTCGGGCTTCATGAATTTTGGCAATTAAAAACGGAATAAGCATTTTAAATTTCTCCTAAAATAAAATTGTCGATAAGTCTTGTTTTTCCCACCCAAATGGCCGTAGCCACAAGAGTATTATGCATATCAATCTCTTCCAGTGTTTCCAATCCATCAAGGCTTACTACCTCCAGGTAATCGACGTTAATCAGCGGCTCTTTATTCATTTCCCTTTGCAGCATATCTTTAACCACGGAGACATCACGTAATCCATCCAGGATTTTCGCTCTTACCTTTTGCAGTGCGCCGGGCATACATAATGCCGCTGCTCTCTCTTCCCGTGATAAATATGCATTTCGAGACGACAGGGCAAGACCATCCGGATCCCGAACAATAGGCATTATGCGGATAACAACATCAAGATTCAAATCGTTAACCATTTTCTTTATGACCACCGCTTGCTGGGCATCCTTCTGACCGAAATAGGCACGGGTGGGTTCCACGATATTAAAAAGCTTCAACACAATAGTAGCAACCCCTCTAAAATGACCCGGCCGTGAGTTTCCACAAAGTACATCTCCCAGTTTCTCCACTTCCACATAAGTGGAATAACCCGCGGGATATATCTCAACCAATGAGGGAGAAAACACGATATCTACCTCCAATTCCTCCAACAACTTCAAATCCCTGGCCATGTCCCTGGGGTAAATGTTGAAATCTTCACCGGGACCAAATTGCTTGGGATTCACAAAAATAGATACCACGGTCACATCATTCTCTTTCTTACACTGCTCCACCAGGCTGAGATGACCGTTGTGGAGGTATCCCATGGTGGGTACAAACCCAATGGTTTTTGAGTACCTGTACTGTCTTAGTTCTTTCTTTACCTCTTCGCTGGTTTTGGTTTGAACTGGCTTCATTTTCTAAACTCTTCCATTTTTACTCGTGAATTCTATCATCGGTATCCTCTCCTATAGGGTGGGGACGCCGTCCCCTTTGATGATATCGGATAACTTTCCTTCTCACCGGGAAAATCACCGGAATGAATATCTTTAATATAGTTTTTTAGCGCTTCCAGGATAACAGGATAGAGATTTGCGTACTGCCGGACAAATTTTGGCTGGTATAGGTTGGTAAATCCCACCAGATCATGAAACACCAGGACCTGTCCGTCGCAATACTTTCCTGCTCCAATACCAATGGTGGGAATAGAGACACCTGCGGTTACCTGTTTAGCCAATTCCACAGGAATGGATTCCAATACAATGGCAAAAACTCCCAGTTTCTCCATTTCAATGGCATCAGCCAGGATTTCATCCGCTTTTTCTTTTCGTTTTCCCTGGGTTTTAAAGCCGCCCAACGCGTGAATCGATTGGGGTGTCAATCCCAGGTGCCCCAGTACAGGAATTTCGGCATTGATAATCGCTTCAATGGTTTTAAATCGCTTCCTGCCTCCTTCCAGTTTAACAGCTTCCGCACCACCCTCTTTTACAAAGCGGACAGCATTTTCTACTGCCTGCTGCGGGCTAATATGGAATGATCCGAAAGGCATATCTGCTACCACCAATGATAGGGGATCAGCACTGGTAACCATGCGAGTATGATAAATCATCTCGTTCATCGTAACTTTTAACGTATTGGCATAACCCTGCAGTACCATACCCAATGAATCGCCCACTAAAATCATATCAATCCCGGCATCTGATGCCACTTTTGCTGTTGGGTAGTCATATGCGGTCACCGAGGAAATCTTCTCCCCGGCTTTCTTCTTTTTCTTCAAGTTAACAACGGTTTGTTTGGTTTCAAGCGGGTGCATAATATCGGGTCCCCTTTTTATGATTTTTTATTTCCTTTACCAGGTTTTGAACATCCGATTTCTTGTTCAGATCAACCTTTTCCATATTCACCACCAGCAGCGGTGTTGATCTATAATTGAAAAAATAATAATTATACGCCTCAAAAACTTCCCTCCAGTATTCGCCAGGGACACTCTTTTCTATCTCGGTTCCCTTCTGTTGAATACGCCTTACCATCTCCGTAAAGGATATTTGTAAATAAACCACAAGATCCGGACTAACAACACTTTGGGAAAACACATTGTATATTTTTTTGTAGATTTCAAGCTCCTCATCGTTCAACATTAAATGGGCATAAATACCATCTCTGAAAAATATATAGTCACTGACAGTGGTTTTCTGAAAAAGTCCTTTTTGGGTGATTTCTACCTGTTGAGAATATCGGTTCAACAAAAAAATCAATTGAGTTTTTAATGCCATTGCATTCCCGGAGCTGGCTAAGGAATGGTAATAATCATTCAAAAACGGATTTTCCGTATTATCGAGAATTAACCGGGAATTAAACGTTTTGGCAAGGATTTCCGCCAGCCTGGTTTTGCCAGACTTAACCAGTCCGTCAATGATAACGTATTTAAATTCACTCATTTTTTTATAAAATTATACCATTCTTTCTCCTTCATGTAAATGCGCAGAGCGCAGAGCGCAGGAAGTCCTTTTAAAAAAATCTTGAATAATTTCACTTTCCCTCTTGAAAAATTTTTCAATTTTAACTATGATATATATATGAGTAAAAAGAAACGAGTAAGCAGTTCAAAAGGCAAAAAACCAGGTAATGGTTCATCTCATTTAAAAGGAGATGAGGTATTTGAAATGGAAGGCACTGTGTTAGAGACACTTCCCAATGCTACTTTCAAAGTGGAGTTAGCAAACAAACATCAGATATTGGCGGTTATTTCAGGACGACTGCGACAGAATTATATTCGCATCTTACCCGGTGACCGGGTATTGGTGGAGATGTCTCCGTACGATTTGACACGTGGCCGTGTCACCTACCGCTACAAGTAATCCATAACACCCCATCCTTTAATTTCCCAACGGAGGAGTATCGAGAATTGTAAAATTTTTCTTGACATTTAATTGGTTTTTCTATATAGTTAACCTTCAAACAAAAAGGAGCGTGTGATTATGAAATTTGAACATCAAAAAACAAATGAAATCTTAAAATGGTTCGAAGAAATCACTAAAATTCCCCGCTGTTCCAAGGATGAAGGAGCCATTTGCGAGTGGCTGATTAATTGGGCAAAAGAGAATAATTTCGAAGTTAAAACAGACAAAGTCCAGAATGTATTAATCAAAGTACCGGCCAACCCTGGTTATGAGAATTCACCCATTATGGTTATCCAGGGACACGTGGACATGGTGTGTGAGAAAACCCCGGATTCTGCCCATGATTTTACCAAAGACCCCATTAAACTGGTTTATGACGGTGAGTGGTTAACCGCAGATAAAACCTCTTTGGGTGCAGATAACGGGATTGCTATTGCTATGGCCATGACCATGGCCCTGGATAAAGAAATGCCACGTCCGGCGTTGGAACTGCTGTTTACTGTGGACGAAGAGACCGGTTTGACAGGTGCCAGTGCACTGGAACCCGGGTTTATAGAGGGACGAATCCTCATCAACATCGACTCCGAAGATGAAGGTTATTTTACCGTTGGCTGCGCCGGGGGCATCAACACCAACCTGGCGGTTCCCTTTGAATTGGCAGACGTTCCTGGAGATCACAAATTGCTGAAAATCAAAGCAGGAGGAATGAAAGGTGGCCATTCCGGCATTGACATCAATAAACAAAAAGCCAATGCCATCAAGGTCCTGACCCAGGCGTTGAATGACGCTGCCGAGAAAGTGGAAATCCGGTTGGCTAACATCTCCGGTGGTACGGCCCACAATGCCATTCCGCGGGATTGTGAAGCGTTTGTTTATGTGCCTGTCAATAAAGTCGATGAACTCAACACCATTTTGGCTGAGACAGAGAAGACCCTAAATATGGAATTCAAAAACACCGATCCGGATTTGTTCATCAAGGCCGAGGAAACCAGTGAAACATTTGAGCAGGCCCTGACCGCAGCGAACACCAAAAAGATCTTCGACTTTATCATTATTCTGCCTCATGGTGTCGCAGCTATGTCTACTGATATCGAAGGCCTGGTAGAGACCTCCAACAACCTTGCCCGTGTCAGGATAGAGGACGGACAGATCAAAGTTTTAACCAGCCAGAGAAGTTCGCTGGTATCACGGTTGGAAGCCCTTACCTACAGGATCGAAGCAGTGGCTCGACTGGCTGGAGGGGAAGCAAAAAGCGGTGACGGCTATCCGCCCTGGCAGCCCAATATGAACTCGTCCCTGCTGGCCAGAAGTCTTAAAATCTACGAAGGTTTGTTTAATAAAAAGCCTGTTGTGGAAGTTATCCATGCCGGACTGGAGTGCGGAATCATCGGTGATAAAAACCCGGGAATGGATATGATTTCCATCGGACCTACTCTTAAAAATCCCCATTCCCCGGATGAAAAAGTTCACATCGGTACCATCGGAATGGTCTGGGATTTTACCGCTGAGCTGCTTAAAGAATTGAAATAAGCCCTTACGGGCGGTTATAAACCAACATTCGAGCGAAGTCTTAAAACAAAGGTAGAACGTTACAAGTTAGGGGACACACTCATACCATTAACATATTTCAAAATTTCTAAAAAATTTACAAATTAGGGCTTGATTTTTTCTTCAAAATAGGTTATAAATGTTTGCGAACGAATTAAATGCCATTCGTTTTAATGATGGGAAGGTTAAAACGAAGACAAGAAGAGGAGGAAGTATGGACGCAATTGATGTTAGTAATTTTGTAGGGGGTCTATTATGATCTTAGAAGAGAAGCAGGCAGTCAAACAAAATTTAAAGAAAAGGCTGGGATTAAGCCGGATCCTGGGACGCAGTAAAGCGGTAGAAAAACTGAGGCAGCGGATTGAAACCATTGCATCGTGTGATGTCAGTGTGCTGATCTCAGGAGAGTGCGGCACGGGTAAGGAATTGGCTGCCCGGGCCATTCATTATTTAAGCAGCAGGGACTGTAATCCTTTTGTACCGATAAACTGTGGTGCCATACCGGAGAATTTGTTTGAAAATGAATTGTTCGGGCATCGCAAAGGTGCATTTACAGATGCTGCCTTTCACCAGGAGGGGTTGGTAAAGGAAGCCCAGGGTGGTACTCTTTTCCTGGATGAAGTAGGAGTCATTACCCCTTATATCCAGGTTAAGCTGCTGCGGCTGCTGCAGGACAAGGAGTATAAACCCCTGGGAGACCCGAGAACCCGCAAGGCAGATATTCGTATCGTGGCTGCCACCAACATGGAACTACAACAAATGGTGGAACAAAGTGCGTTCAGGGAGGATCTTTTTTTCCGACTCAATATCGTATCACTCTTCATTCCTCCCCTGAGGGAAAGAAAAGAAGACATTCCCCTATTGGTAGAGCATTTTTTGAGAAAGTATTCAGCCCAGCACCGTAAATCCTTAAAAAAAGTATCTGAAGAAGCAATGACCGCGATGATCTCTTATTCATGGCCGGGAAACATCCGGGAGTTGGAAAACAAAATCCAGCATGCCGTTGTGATGATAGGGAGTGAGCAAATTACTCTCAGCGACCTTCACTTGAATGTTGAGAAACCAAAAGTAAATGAGCAAACACAGGACAAGCAAGATATTATTGATTATGAGAGTTTTAAGGCAGCCAAGCAGAAAGCCATTGATGAATTTGAGAAGAATTACCTGATCCATCTTATGACAGAGTATCACGGTGATGTGGTCAGTGCTGCCCAGAGAGCTGGGAAGAGTCGGACGGCCCTTTGGAATCTATTGACAAAGCATCACATCCACCCCAGTCAATTCAGCTCTGCTGGAAAATAAAGTTTTTCCTGTGCGTAACAGCGTCATAAAAAAATGACGGTAGCGTCATAAACTAATGACTCTGCCAAAATACTGTTGAGGACGCACTTAAGGGGCTATTTAAGCCTGGTGAGAGTCATAAAATTGTGACGCTTCCCAGGCAAGGGTATTTGTGCGTGATGATTTGATCCCTTTTATATTGGCTGTTTTCAGTAATTTCACCGGTTGGCATATTTGATGCATACCAGGGGGTAGAGACTAGAGCAATGGAGGTCGAATTATCATGCCATGATGAACGTACACAAAAACAATAAGGAAATACTTTCTCAAAAGATTTTGAATTACTTAAAAAAGCACCCACAAGCAGGTGATACATTGGAGGGGATAGCCACGTGGTGGTTGGCGCAGCAGCGGATCGAGGAAATCGTGGATGAAGTGGCTGAAGCCCTGGAGGTTTTGATTAAAAAAGGGAGTGTCCAGGCCCTCGAAAGTCAGTCCGGCGTCACCATTTACAAGGTGAAGAAATAAAGAAATCAGCCTGCCCCCTTTTTCTCCCGTCCTTCTCCAAGCCACATGGAGTAGGTTAACAGATGCCAGGCACCAACCGGCCCGGAGACGATGAAAAAGGGGAAACCACAGATTACGCAGATTACGCAGATTTTTTTATATTTTTTTTATAATCTGTGTAAATCTGTGTAATCTGTGGACTTTTTTCATGGTAAGAATAAAAAATAAATGTCAATCTTTATAAAAGTTGACATTTTGAAACCCTCTCTAATTCAACATTTCAAAAAAAAAATATCAACTTTTATAAAAATTGAACAAAAATCCGGGAATTATGCTACTTTTAGATGATAAGTCTAACCCAGGTATGAAAGAGACTATGGAAGTAATTTGACTAATCTTATAGGGAGGTAAATGAAAAATGATTAAAAATAACTCACCATAAGGGGGCGGCACTCCCAACCTAAAATAGTATATAAATACTGTAAATGCGTAAAAGTAAAGCCAAATTTAGCGTTTAAGATAGTTGCAAATTAATTTAGGAGGTATATAAAATGAAAGTTGAAAACCGTACGACGAGGTTGGTTACTCTACGCCTCAACAGCGGTCAAACGCTGTACATTGATCCAAAGTCCACTTCAGGAGAAATACTTGATGTGGATGTGAGGAATAACAGGAAGTTTAATAAGCTCCGGGAGAGAGGTGTTATTGCTGTGCATCCTGCGGAAAAGCGATACCCTCCAAAGCGTCCCAAAGAAGAAATTCCTGCACCAGTTAAAGACAAAGTAGAATTAGATTCAGCAGAGAAAGACAAAAAACAAATAAAATCAAAAGGAGGAAAATAATGGCTACCTTAACATATCCAGGTGTTTATATGGAAGAGGTCCCCAGTGGAGTCAGGCCGATTGAGGCAGCAGGGACCTCTACGGCTGCCTTTTTTGGGGTGGCACAGCGGGGGCCCGTCGGAGAAGTCAAGAAGATCTTCAACTTCACGGAATTCCAGACTATTTATGGCGATTTTCTCAATGGATATTTCCTGGCACATACGGTATATCAATTTTTTAACAATGGCGGCTCCCAGTGTTATATCGGCAGGGTGGCAAATAACCCGGGAACAGCCAGTGTTACTGTGCTTGATCGAGGTACCACTGCCCAGGATAGTCTTACCATCTCGGCAATATCACCCGGAATCTGGGGCAATAAACTTATGGTTATTGTCGACAGCAGTGCTGCGGAAGATCCTGACAATCAATTTAACCTCACGGTCTACCAGGACAACCCGGACCCGGATAAAGATCCGATAACATTGGAAGAATATGAGAATCTTACGATGAATCCTGCTTCTCCCGATTATGTGGAGAATGCTGTAAATCCTCGATCTAAGTATATTCATATTGATGTCAATACGGCTAATAGCAATCAACAGGAAGGTTACAGTGAAAGCGCTGAGATTACATTAAATGGCGATTTATTGGCAGAAAATCAACGCAAATTTCGTATTAACATTCATGCAGATGGCTTTCGCACGGTTGATCTGACTGCTGCAGTGGACGCAGCACTGAGTGAGACGCCGCCTAAGAGTTTGGCGGAACTGGAGACCATCAGGGCTGCGATTCAAAGTACCATTCAAGCGATGACGCCACTCCGTGAATCCACTCCTGCTGCTGCTTATGCGGTTACCGTTTCTATTGAGGGTACCAATAAGCTTCGTATTACGTCAGGTCATAAAAGTGCGGATTCGAAAGTGGAGATTATCGATGCGGAAGACCCGCTAGAAAATGCCGCCGGTGCTTTATGTTTGGGAAGAAGAAATAAAGGCAAGGAAGTTTTCGGTTCAGCACTGATGAGACCCCAGGATACAGCCGATGATGATTTTTACTTCCTGGGAGATGATACTGTAGCAGGCGCAGTAAGTGCTGTCGTGGCCGGAGATGATGGTACTTTACCTCTTGTGGATAAGAATTACATCGATGCGTTTAATTGGTTGAATACGATTCGGGATGTGAGCCTTATTGCGGTTCCGGGTATCGGTTCCACTAATGTAGCGGATGCGGGGATGAATTATTGCCGGAATCGTCCCTTAAGCGACTGTTTTTATATTGCAGATATGGACGCGACAGATGATGAACTTGTAGACGCAGAAGAATATCGGGACAATATTAATACTCCGAATTCTTATGGGGCGGTCTATTTCCCATGGCTTAAGATGCTGGACCCACTGGGATTGTCTGTCGAACCTATCCTGGCGCCTCCATCCGGTTTTGTGGCAGGGCTTTATTCCCGGATAGATTCCACCCGGGGAGTATGGAAGGCCCCGGCCGGTACCGAAGCCATGCTTGGCGGAGCAGTAGGAATGGCAGTCGACCTGACGGATGTCCAACAGGGAAACCTGAATAAAAATAAGAAAAGCGTGTGTGTTATCCGTAAGTTCCCGGGGTCCGGGATTATTGCCTGGGGGTCCCGTACCTTAAGTTCAGACCCGGAATATAAATATATCCCGGTGCGGCGAATGGCCATTATGCTGCGCGTGAGCATCTTTAACGGCATCCAGTGGGCGGTATTCGAACCCAACGATGAGGAGCTCTGGGCCCAGCTTCGACTGAATCTCAACTCGTTCATGATGACCCTGTTCCGCAAAGGGGCATTTCAAGGTTCGTCACCTTCCGATGCTTTCTTTGTTAAATGCGACAGCGAAACCACCACCCAGGATGATATCAACCTGGGAATCGTGAACGTCCTGGTGGGGTTTGCTCCGTTGAAACCCGCAGAGTTCGTGGTGGTCAAAATTAGCCAGAAAGCAGGACAGGCTTCATAATATAAGGAGAATTTACCATGGCAAAATTTAGTGTTAATACGGAACGGTTTGATCCTTATCGGAATTTCAAATTCAAAATAAAGTGGGATGGTGTCTATGTGGCAGGCCTCAGCAAATGCAGTGCCCTTAAAAAGACTACGGAGTCCTCTGATTGGCGAGAAGGCGGGGACCCAAGCACCAGCCGGAAACTGCCGGGAAAAACATCTTACGAGGCCATAACAATGGAGGCCGGCGTAACCCATGATGCCACCTTCGAAGATTGGGCCAACCTGGTCAACAATTTCGAGGGTGATGCCTCCATGTCTTTGAAAAACTTTCGAAAGGATGTCACTATCGATGTCTTCAACCTCCAGGGCAGCAAGGTCCTATCTTATATCGTTCATCGCTGCTGGGTATCCGAATACCAGTCCCTGCCGGAATTGGATGCCAGTGGTAATGCGGTGATGATCCAGACCATTAAACTGGAAAACGAGGGCTGGGAACGGGATAAATCCGTAACAGAACCGACAGAAAGTTAAAAAAGAAAGTTGGCAGTTGGCAGTTGGCAGTTGGCAAAAGGAAAAAAGAAGAAAAGCATGGGAAAGGAACGATGGAATGTTGGAATAATGGGATAACGGGCATACTTCCCGGGGGTTACGTCGATGAGACGGGCATTGTTCACCAGGAAGCGCAATTGACTCCCCTGACCGGTAAAGAGGAGGAACTGCTGGCCCAAAGCCGCAGGCAAGAGAGCGCTTCCCTGGTGACCAATGTGCTCAGCCGCTGCTTAAAGCGCCTGGGTCCCATTGAACCGGTGCCTGAAGAGGTGGTACGCTGCCTCTTGATTGCAGACAGGCAGTATCTGCTGCTCAAGCTTCGGGAAATGACCTTTGGAGAACGGGTTCAAGCCTCTGTCTCCTGCCCATGGCCCGATTGCCGGGAAAAGGTTGACATTAATTTCTCTATAAAGGACATCCCTATCAAAGAGTCCCTGGAGAAGGGCCCCTTTTACAAAATGGAACTTTCACCGGAAGCTGCCTTTAAAAGCGATAATCAAGAGGATTATAGGGAAATTGTCTTCCGTCTTCCCAATGGGGGCGACCAGGAGCTTGTTTCACCGCTCCTTGCCGAAAATGAAGCACTGGCGTTGAGCATGCTCCTGGAACGTTGTATCGTGGAGATCGGGCCGGTAAAGAACCCGGGAAAAGAACTGGTGGATAAACTCTCTCCCCTGGCCCGTATGGAAATTGAAAAACACATGGCAGCGGCGGCACCTTACGTGGAATTGGATATGGAAGCCCATTGCCCCGAATGCGGCCGGGAGTTTACCCTGCCTTTCGATCTCTATCACTTCTTCTTCGGTGAGCTGCGCACAAGTCTCGACATGCTTTACCGGGAAGTTCACTACCTTGCTTATCACTATCATTGGAGCGAACAAGAGATCATGGATATGACAAGAGAAAAGCGCCATAAGTACATTGAAGTACTGGCCGATGAAATCGAGCGAATGAACAATGCAGTCTCATAAACAACAAACCCAACCAGCAAACAACTATTTATATCGTGCCCTGGTGTATGGTGCAAAACCCTTCCTTTACCGGGGCCGGGTACGGTCACTCCTGGGGTTCCCGGAATGGACGGGGGGGGATATTGCATATCCGATGGGATTACCGCCGGTTGGCTTTAGATATGCAGATTACAATTACCCATTTCCGTTTACAGGAAACACCCCAACCGAAAAATCTTTTACCGGTAATATTTATGATTTCGCTTTCACCCATGAGGGATATGACAGGCCTGCTGGAGGGAAGAGAATGGGCATACCGGGAGATTCGGATAGATCATCCGGTTTTCCTTCCCGATGCGGTACGGACAACATGTATGGTTCAGGCAAACCTCAAGGACCCGAAATAGTTAATCAATTAGAAACGGATGTCCAATTGCAAGGGAAGATGGCGAGTTCAGGTACAGTGGAGGACACAGAAAGAAGCGAACCAACGATGAACCAGGCCCAAATGCCCCTGTCCAACAACAAGCCGGGGAAATGTGCTGAGGCTCACCCATCCCTATACGGTCAAGAAGACTCCCGGGAATCCATTATCGGGGAAGCAGACGTAACTGAAATCCGATTACCCGGCAGTTCGGATAGATCATCCGGTTATCCTTCCCGTTGCAGTACGGATGACATATATAGTTCAGGCAAACTTCAAGGACCCGAAATAGTTAATCAAGTAGAAACGGATGTCCAAATGCAGAGCGAAAAGAAAAAAACACAGAAGCAAGAAGCACAGGAACCGCAAGCGCCGCAAAAGCAAGAAAAAGAAATAATCAATAAAAAAGTAAAACTACAAGAACCCGAAATAGTTAAGCAATTAGAAACGGATGTCCAATTGCAAGGGAAGATGGCGAGTCCAGGTACAGCAGCGGATTCGGAAATAAGCGTACCAACGGTGGAACAGGCCCGGATGCCGCTGTCCAACAACAAGCCGGGGAAGCCTGCTGAGTTAAATAAGGAAAAAACACAAAAGCAAAAAAAAGAAATTGTCAATGAAGAAGTAAAACTTCAAGAAACCCAAGTAGTTAAGCAAAGAGTAACAGATGTCCAATTGCAGAGCGAGATGGAAAGACCGGTATCAGGGAGTCGCGTATACCACCGGTTCCCATCCGTTTCAGGCACAGCGGAGGACTCGGAAATAAGCGTACCAACGGTGGAACAGGCCCGGATGCCGTTATCCAACAACAAGCCGGGGAAACGTGCTGAGGCTCCCCCATCCTTATCCGGTCAAGAAGACTCCCGGGAATCCATTATTGGGGAAGCAGAAGTAACTGAAATCCAATTACCTGGCAGTTTAGAAAGATCATCCGGTTTTCCTTCCCGATGCGGTACGGACAACATGTATGGTTCAGGCAAACCTCAAGGACCCGAAATAGTAAAGCAATTAGAAATGGATGTCCAAATGCAGAGCGAAAAGAAAAAAACACAGAAGCAAGAAGCACAGGAACCGCAAACGCCGCAAAAACAAGAAAAAGAAATAGTCAATAAAAAAGTAAAACTTCAAGAACCCGAAATAGTTAAGCAATTAGAAACGGATGTCCAATTGCAAAGGAAGATGGCGAGTTCAGGTACAGTGGAGGACACAGAAAGAAGCGAACCAACGATGAACCAG
>WVZO01000754.1:35846-36010 GCA_011772425.1 Candidatus Aminicenantota bacterium | reverse complement strand
AGTTTAGAAAGATCATCCGGTTTTCCTTCCCGATGCGGTACGGACAACATGTATGGTTCAGGAGAACCTCAAGGACCCGAAATAGTAAAGCAAGTAGAAACGGATGTCCAATTGCAGAGCGAAAAGAAAAAAACACAGAAGCAAGAAGCACAGGAACCGCAAAC
>WVZO01000754.1:0-35639 GCA_011772425.1 Candidatus Aminicenantota bacterium | reverse complement strand
GGAAGATGGAGAGTTCAGGCACAGCGGAGGACTCGGAAAGAAGCGAACCAACAGTGAGCCAGACCCGGACGCCGCTGTCCAACAACAAGCCGGGGAAACGTGCTGAGGCTCCCCCATCCTTATCCGGTCAAGAAGACTCNNTGAAATCCAATTATCCGGCAGTTCGGATAGATCATCCGGTTTTCCTTCCCGGTGCGGTAGAGAGGATACCTATAGTCCAGGCAAACCTCAAGAACCCGAAATAGTAAAGCAAGTAGAAACGGATGTCCAATTGCAAGGGAAGATGGAGAGTTCAGGCACAGCGGAGGACTCGGAAAGAAGCGAACCAACAGTGAGCCAGGCCCGGATGCCGTTATCCAACAACAAGCCGGGGAAACGGGCTGAGTTAAAAAAAGAAAAAACACAAAAGCAAAAACTACAGGAGCCACAAAAGCAAAAAAAAGAAATTGTCAATGAAGAAGTAAAACTTCAAGAACCCCAAATAGTTAAGCAAAGAGTAACAGATGTCCAATTGCAGCGCAAGATGGAAAAATCGCCGGATCATACTTCCCTATCTGTTAATGCAGCCGGTCCAAAAAAATCACAAAAGCCGAAGATAGACAGTGAAAATGTGCCCGAAACCGAAGCTGAAACCCGTTTGCACGACAGGGAGGCAGAACCGGTAAATAAAGCAGAGGTAGGAACCGTCCCGGACTATGAATTTGGCAGTCAATCATATTGGAACTCAGCGGCACGAATCGAACAACTGCGGCAGGAAGTTCATCGTTTAAACACGTTGAACACATTAAAAGCTAAAATCTTATCCTCTTCATCCAGGGAAAAGGCGGACCGGCAAAGAGAAGAAGAACAACTGCAGGTTCCCACTCCTCCGGCTGCGCCGGTGGTTATTGTCAAGCGGCCGCTGCGGCAGCCTCGAACGTCTCGAGTCCCCTGTGCATTCTGGGAGAGAAGTTATTTGGGACGATTTCATTTGAAGACACTGAGGTGACTTATTATGAAAATAGCCCACGAATTACACGAATTACCACAAATTAGGGTTATTTTAAATCAAAAATTTTGTAGATGTTTCACGGTCCAGGGGGCACCTGGCGGCGGTGCGGAAACAAAAATGTCCACGGAGACAACCCATCACACGAAACATCGTCCGCCGTCCTTGCCCTGCAAATGCCTCCCCACGCAGTGGGGCTGGCCGCCGGAGGCAAAGACTTATTAGGAGTAAAGAGGCATGAGTACAGCATCAGCTATCGGAATGGTCAGCGAGACGTTGCGAAATCTCTTACTAGGTAAGATGGATTTACCCCAGGATGGTGACGTGACTGTCCTGGCGCCTGATGAAAGCAGCAATAAGAAGTGTCGAATTAATCTATTTTTGTATAAGGTGCAGGAGAACCCCGCGTTAAAAAATATGGATTGGCAGGTGAAACCCGGTTCACCATCTCAATTGGTTCCGCCGCCCCTGTCGCTGAACCTCTTTTACCTGGTGACCGCCTACAACCAGAATGACCAGGAGACCGGGAATTCCCCGGCCCATAAGATATTGGGAGAAGCCATGCGGGTATTTTACGAGTATCCCATTGTTCCCCAGGATTACTTCCCGGAAGGATTTGAGGAATCGAGAGAGCAGATCAAAATCATGTTGAACACTCTGGACCTGGAGGAATTGAGTAAAATATGGGCCACATTTTCCATACCCTTTCGTCTTTCGGCTTTGTATGAAGTGTCGGTTGTGCAGTTGGATATGCTTTCCGAAAGGGAACGGGAGATGGCAAGGCGGGTGGAGAAAATAGGATACCCGGAAGTGCGAGCTCCGTATGATCCCCCGGTGCTCAAAAGCATAGAACCCATTAATGGACCTGCCGGTTCGGATATTACCATTCACGGTAAAAACCTTGCCGGTTGGAAGGCATATGTTACAATAATGGGCAGGAAAGTAATGGATGCCGCAGATCTTTTTGCAGACAGCTTTCAGTTGACACTCCCGGCTGATTTACTTCCGGGTTTTTATGAAATACGGGTGGATATTTCCCACCTGTGCAGGCGAACCTTTTTCTTTGAGGTTACAACAGTTACAACGTAAGAATGATGGACCAAAAAAAGGATATCAACAAAAAAGCCGCTCCTTATGGGGATAACTTTGAGCATCTTGCCGATGAATTAAAAAAGGTGGACCTGTTCATTCAGCGCCGGGTCATGACTATCAGGCAGCGGAATTTAAAAATGCGGGAAATATCTGTGAATCCCCAAAATTACGTATCCCATGAAGAGGTCGATTATTTGCTTCAAGAAAAAGGGAGCAATGACATAAGCAGCGATTTCCCTGGATTGACAGAGGTGGGCCGTCAAATTGAGATGCTGCAGCAGGAAATCAATGCCAGGGTATCGGCCAGTATTCAAGCCGGTGTTTTATTAGGGCTGCCCCAATTGGCCCAATTGTTTAATCTTTCATCTTTTGAAGTGCAGGTGGTTGCTATTTGCCTGGCCCCCGAACTCCGTCGCAAATACGACAAAATTTTTGTCTATTTGCAGGATGATATCGCCCGTAAGAAACCCAGCACCGACCTGGTACTGGACCTGCTTTGTGAGACCGAAGCAGAGAAGTGGAGTGCCCGAACTCTTTTTTCCCCCCATGCTCCGCTTTTTCAATGGGAAATATTGCAGGTAATCGATGATCCCCGGAGCCCATCCGCCGCCAGCGACCTGTCACGGTTCTTAAAATTGGATACCCGCATTCTTAATTTTCTGATGGGTGATAACAGTATTGACAGCCGGTTATTAAATTCGGATACCAATATGGCAAATCTCTATAAATCATCGCTTTCATTGGCTAGTGTTTTAATCGACCAGGCAGTGAAGAACCGGGTGATGAATATCATCAATGGTCACCTGGCTTTATCCGAACCCTATAGAAAAAAACTGGTTTTGTTTTTCCATGGACCCCGGGGTGTAGGGAAGCGTGAACTTGCCCTGGGAATCTGCCATCGATTGAACTGTTTCTTACTCTACCTTGACCTGGAGCTGCTGCTGGCAAGGGAATCAGGGTCTGAAGCAGGTGCCCTGATGAGGCTGGCATTTCGTGAAGGTTTGCTGCTGCAAGCCCTCCTCTATTTCGACAACATGGATGTTTTACTTTCCGGGGACATCCGTGCAAAAGTCCTTTTAAAGTCACTTTCACAGATGGCGGCAGAGTATGGATGGATTACTATCCTGGCGGGTGAGAAATCCTGGTCTCCCGGGGGTTTATTTGAAACTGTTGTGTTTCACGGCACCCGCTTGACCGTACCCCCGGTGGACCTGCGGCAAATGGTTTGGGAAAACGCCCTGGGCAATACAAATATAACCGGCCGTGATAAAACCGCATGGGCAGCGGAACTGGCCCGCCAGTTTCGACTCACACCCGGCCAAATCCGAGATGCCGTTGAATTTTCTCGGTACCGCTATATTATCGGGAACGAACAAAAAGAGTTAACATTAAAAGATTTATACGCTGCTTGCCGGAGTCAATCCAATCAAAAATTGGCTGAGCTGGCCGTAAAGATCGACCCCAAATACGGGTGGAATGACATTGTGCTCACCAAAGAAAAAATATTACTACTCAAAGAAATATGCGGGCACGTTAAATATCGTCACCTGGTTTTCGGTCAGTGGGGTTTCGAGGAAAAACTCTCCCATGGAAAGGGATTAAGCGTACTTTTTTCCGGTTCCCCGGGTACCGGCAAGACCATGGCCGCCGAGGTCATGGCCCACGAGCTGGGATTGGACCTGTACAAGATCGATCTTTCCGGCGTGGTCAGCAAATATATCGGGGAAACAGAGAAAAACCTGGCCAGGATATTTAACGAAGCGGAAACCAGCAATGCCATACTATTCTTTGATGAGGCCGATGCCTTATTCGGTAAACGAACCGAAGTCTCCGATGCCCATGACCGCTATGCCAATATTGAAACCAGCTATTTGCTGCAAAAGATGGAAGAATATGAAGGGGTGGTGATACTGGCCACCAATTTTTTTAAGAACATGGATGAAGCGTTTGTAAGACGGCTCAGGTTTATCATTGAGTTCCCCTTTCCCAATGAGGAGAGCCGGTTATGGATATGGAAGACTCATTTCCCTGGGGAAGCACCGGTGAGCGAAGAAATCGATTACGAATTTTTGGCCAAACAATTGCCTGTGGCTGGTGGCAATATCCGTAACATTGTTTTGAATGCTGCATTTTTTGCAGCCCGTGATGGAGGAACCATTGGAATGGAGCACATATTAGAAGGTGCCCGAAGGGAATACGAAAAAATCGGGAAGTTATGGAACGAAAATAACATAACAAAAAGTTTTGCGGGGTCCAGGGGGGTCTCTGAGCGTTTTTCAAAAGAGCCCCTGGCCGCCGGAGGCAAAGTAAAAAATGAAAAATTAAAAATGAAAAATGAAAAATTAAAAATGAAATAGGAGAAATAAGATGATTGGAGGATTCAGGAACAAGCCGAAAATATTACGTGGTGCCTTCATGGAATACGGTGTGAGCACAGAGCCGCTTTTAGTGGTGTTTCAATTCAACCCGGTACAGCTGACTCGCAACCGCAGTCTTACTTTTACGGCCCCTAATGAAGCGGTAACCGCGCCGCCTTCCGGGACCGAGACCCGGGAGGAGGGAACGAGTGGGACCAGGACATCCCAGCAGGCGACATCCCAGGCAGCCGGATCTCTCCGCAACTATCACAAAGACAACGAACTGATGGATATTCAAATCGGGCAGCGAGTGACGCTTCAAGAAGAGTCCATTAGTTTTGAAATAAGATTAGACGCCACAGATCAATTGAATGAAGGTGATCCTATTGCCGGGCTGTGGGGCATCGCACCTCAACTGTCTGCACTGGAATTGATGGTCTATCCGAAGGCGGAAACCGTATTTGGCGCAGACCTGGGGTCATCCGGAGGCCATAGTTTTGGCAAAGAGGAAAACCCCCCAATGATCATTTTTATCTGGGGAGAAGACCGGGTGCTGCCGGTAAATATCAACAGCATGAATATCACTGAAACCGAATTCAACACCCAACTGTCCCCTATCCGGGCAACGGTTTCCGTGAGTTTAACGGTCATTGAAGGGAAGAATGCAGTGTATGCTTATTCCCAGGCAATGAAGGAAATCAATGCCATGATGAACATGGCCAACATGGCTGATGTGGGAAATGTGGTAATACCGGAGTAAGAAGTAGGAAGTAAGGAGTAAGTCGATGTTTTCGAAGATATCGAGATATAAAAAGTTACCGGATATCGTTGCCGTCGATTCCAGGGGCCGCTCTTTGGAATCTAAGAGCATCCGGCTCCTGCCTGAGGTATCCGGGACCTTTCTACATACCGTGGAAGAAGTGGACCGCCTGGATCACCTGGCATATAAATATTACAAGCAGCCGAGAAAATGGTGGCGAATCTGTGATGCCAACCCCGAATTTATGTCACCCCGCACTCTCCTGGGAAAGGAACCCATTGTAACCTTACAATTCCCCATTACCTTTGATGACAGCTCAACTCAACCTCCATGGCATAAACTTCTGAAAACTCTTTCCCAAATTCCAGGAGTCAGGGATGTCTCCATAAAGGAGGATACCCAACTGGTAAAGAAAACAATTCAACATGAATATGAAGGGGAAACCGTGGAGGTGGAGGTTCATACGGACACCTTTGAAAGGGTGGTGATAGTTACCTATAACCATTTAACTGTCACGGCGGCGGATTTGCAAAAAGCCATTGAAGATGAAGGGTTTAAAATGGGACCAGCGGAGAATACCGGCAGGATAGGAAAGAAGATCGTTATCCCCCCGGATGTGTTGAGGTAAGAAGTAAGAAGTAGGAAGTAAGAAGTAAGAAGGTAATCGATGGAATTTGAGAGTTTTTATCTAGAGATCGAAGGCGAAGAGATGAGCGACATCTACCCTGATCTTATCAGTGTGGAAGTGGAATTGGACGACCAATTGGCCAATATGTTCAGGATTCGGCTGCCATTGATAAAACAGGAGGACGCCACCTGGTCCTACCTGGATGATGAGAATTTCCTGGTATGGAAACAGGTATCCATTGGCGCCGGTTTTGCCGGAGAAACAGAGGAGTTGATCACCGGGCGTATTACCCATGTAAAGCCCTTGTTTGATCCGGACCCCTCCCAGTGTGTCCTGGAAATATGGGGTATGGATGAAAGTGTGCTGATGGACCGGGAAGAGAAGTTAAAGGATTGGCCCAACAAAAAGGACAGCGACATTGCGTCTGAGATTTTCGGTCTTTATGGATTTAGCGCCGAGGTTGAAGATACCGAAGTGGTACACGATGAAGCGGTATCCACCATTATCCAGCGGGAGACGGACATGCGGTTTTTGCAGCGGTTGGCCCTCAGGAACGGTTTTGAATGTTACGTGGCCGGCAGTACCGCTTATTTCCGTAAACCCCAGTTGGACGATACTCCCCAGCCGGTGCTGGCATGTCATTTCGGTGATGAGACGAATCTCAGCCGGTTTTCCATTGAGGTGAATGCCCTGACACCGTCCAATGTGGCCATGTTCCAGGTAGACCGGCTGAACAAAGAAGTAATGGATTCGGCTGCGGAGAGCAGCCGGCAAACGGCCCTGGGTAATACGGATTCCGCCGGGATATTGGCATCCGGGATGGACCCCCCGACAAATTTCATCGGGATGAACGCTGCCACCGGGAAACCGGAAATGGATGCCCTTTGCCAGGGTTTTTATCACAATGCCGAATGGTTTGTCTCCGCCGAAGGGGAAATTGCCGGGAATCTCTACGGGCATGCGTTGAAAGCCAGGAGTACTGTTACCATCAAGGGAGTGGGCGAGACCTACAGCGGTGTCTATTATGTCTCGCATGTGACGCATTCGTTTACCCCTGACGGCTATGTCCAGTATTTTAAAGTGAAACGAAATGCCCTGATGCCCCAGGGTTCGGAAGATTTTACCGCTGCATCCGACCCCGGGCTGACCTAGGAGATGATCAAATGGAAATGGAAAAAATAGTAGCAAACCTGGTACAAAAGGTGGAGCGGCGGTTTTACGGTAAATACCGCGGTTTTGTCGTGGACAACACCGATCCCGAGAACCTGGGCAGGCTCAAGGTCACTGTGCCCAGTGTGCTGGGAAAAGAAATCGCTGTCTGGGCGTTTCCCTGTTTCCCCTATGGCGGAGATGCCAACCAGGGATTTTTATTCATACCGGAAAAAGAAGCTGGCGTCTGGGTGGAATTTGAAGAAGGGGACACGGAATTTCCCATATGGGTAGGCACCTTCTGGAGTAAACCCGGGGGCGAAAGCGAATTGCCCAAACCCAACAATGCGGAAGGTGAAGAAGAGGGTTCCGTCCAGGACCCGCCCACCAGGAAGATCATTAAAACGTTAAAGGGGCATACCATCCAGTTTGAAGATGCCGATGGCGATGACAGGATTATAATATGTGACGGCGACTCTGAAAATCGCATGACCTTTGATGCAAATGGAATTTCTGTTGTCAATAAAGAAAACTCCATAACCATGACAGACGATGGCATTATTGTAAAGGACAAGAATTCCAACACATTGACCAAAGATGGAAGCGGAGTAATTATTGAAGATACAAACGGCAACAAAATTAATATGGCACAAAGTGGTGTTACAGTAGAAGATGCAAACGGGAACCAGGTTTTAATGGAAAGCGGTGGTGTTACGATTAAGAGCAGCGGCGAGATAAAAATCGGAGGAAATGCTGCCGAATCATTAGTCAAAGGAGATACATTGAATACGATACTGACTAATTTAATCACCATGTTAAATACACATCAACATACCGGAAATATGGGAGCACCGACTCCGATACTTGTACCATTCATAGCCGCGCAATTTGATTTAAAACTTAATAATGCTTTATCTTTAAAAAATAAAGTTGAATGAGGAGGAAAAATGGGATTAGAGCCGGGAGATATAACCGCAACCGGAGGCATGAGTAAAGCAATATACGATGCTTTATTCAATAATATGAAAGACGGTTTTCCTGATAGTGAGCCGTCCGAAGATGTATGTCAAAGCTGGAAAAAGTTGGCCTATTCCATTGCCTTTGGGGTCATCGAGCATATTAAATCCAATATGGAGATTAAGGGCATCACTACCAAAGGGGATGTGAGTATCACCATAAGCGGTAGTACCGGAATAGCAGACCCGGCGGATCATACTCATTCGGTAGGCCTTTCGGATACAGATAGTGATGTGGTTTTCACTCAAAATAATGACGGTACCGGTCTTGTCCAATAGGAGATAAAAATGGCGGAAAAGAAAACATTCGGGTTTCCTTTTGGTGTGAATCCTGCCGGCTGGATCAGTTCCAACGAAGATGATGAGGCCATACGCGGGATGATCATCCAGGTCCTGTTTACCGCCCCGGGCGAACGGGTGAATATGCCGGAATTTGGCTGTGGTCTTTTTAATCTTGTTTTCGAACCCAATAGCAACATCCTGGCCGCTGCTATGAAATTTAGAGTGGGCCAGGCCCTGAACCGGTGGATGGAAAAAGATATCAAGGTGGAGGGCGTCAACGTGGAGTCGGCGGATGGAACCATTACCATTGAAATTGCCTATACGAAAAAAATAGACCTCTCCAAAAAGGCGCTGCGAGTTCACTTTAAATAAAAAGTTTTGCGGGGTCCAGGGGCGGTTTTTCAAAAGAGCCCCTGGCCGCCGGAGGCAAAAATGGCTGAAATAAAGAAAATAAATGAAAATATGGTTATCGATTACATGGCGCGTGATTATGACAGTCTGCTTCTTTCCATGCGCAGCTTGATAGAAAATAAGCTGCCCGAGTGGAAAGAATACGAGTCTGAAGCGGATTTTGGCAATGTTCTGCTCCAGCTTTTTGCTCATATGGGCGATATCCTCAGTTATTACCAGGACCGCATTGCCAATGAAAGTTTCCTGGGAACTGCGCAGGAGCGCCGCAGTATTATTCATCACCTCCGGTTGATCGGGTACCGGCTGGCGACTGCAGCACCGGCATCCACCACCCTGGAGCTGACGGTCGCTGAAGATTGCACTAAGACTGTCGTCATTAAAAAAGGGGATGCCTTTGCTACCAAAAGTCGAAAGGATAAACCCAGTGTCCGCTTCGAGTATACCGGGGATAATGACCTGGTCATCAATTTCGATGCTATCACCGCAGTTGGGGGAGTGAGAAAATTCAGCGGCATCCCCGTGGAAGAGGGCCGCTTGATAAAAGACGAGATCATAGGCGTATCGGACGGAAAACCCAATCAACGGTTTCCACTGGCCCACCCCCGTTTGATCCTTCGTTCCATGGGACTGGGCAGTAATATTAATAAAGATATTATCCTGGTCACCCAATTGGGCAGTCAAATAAAAACATGGACACAAAGAGAATCCCTTGCTTTCAGCCAGGATGACCAGGAAGATTTTGCCGTTGAGATCGATGAACAAGACCGGGCCTTTATTCTCCTGGGAGACGGGGTATTTGGCGCCGTGCCAAAGGCAGATACCGTTATTAAAGCCACCTACCGGGTAGGCGGCGGGTCTCATGGGAATGTGAGTGCCAACAGCATTGAAACCATCGTGGATGCACCGGACCTGGTGCTCTTGCCCCCCAAAAAGATAACAAATCCCCGCGCTGCCAGCGGCGGTGCCGACCGTGAAACCATCGAGCATGCGGTCAAGCATGCCCCGGGTGTGTTCCGCTCCCAAAAACGGGCCGTTACTGCCGGGGACTATGTTGACCTGGCCCTTGATTTTAAAGGTGTAGGCAAGGTACGGGCGGAAAAAGGAGACTGGAATAAAGTGGTCCTCTTTGTGGCGCCCGCAGGCGGGGGACAGGTGAGCGATGTACTCAAAAAAAACCTGCTGGCTTACTTTGAAGACAAACGCCCTGTCTCTACCATCGTCGAGATCAGGGATGTCGATTATGTCAAGATATACGTGGCCGCTAAAGTAGGAATAGAAAGCTATTATTCATGGGAAGATATCGAAGAAAAAGTTAAACAGGCCGCCGGGAACCACCTGGCTTTCGATAATGTCGATTTTGGCCACACCCTTTACCTCAGTAAATTTTACGAAGCTATCGAGGACATCGAAGGGGTGGCTTTTGTTACTATTGAAGAATTTTGGCGCGACGGCGCTGAACCGGAAGATAAACCCATCGCCAGGGACGGCAAAATCAAATTAAAGGAAAATGAAATTCCCATGATCCCTCCTGCTGAAGAAGATAGCGATTACAGCGGCGGTATCCTGGTAAAACAGTATATAAGCAGCGAATAAAAAAATATAAGAGGCAGCGGATGACAAAGTTACGATTACAGGATATTAAAGTTGTTCCCCATCCCAGGGGAAATCGCGTGGATGTGCAGTGGCTCAACCCGGAGCCCCACCTGATGGAGGGTGTGAGGGTCATGCGCAGGGAAACCACCCACCCGGTCTCCCATGATGACGGCAAACTGGTGGCTGAAAAAGAATATGCGAAACGCTTTGACGCCCCTTTAAGTTTCCGCGATGACCTGGATAACAGCGCCCTCTCCAGCCAGCTTTCGGATCATTTTGCAGACAATCAAGCACTCTTATCCCCGCAAGCCGCGGTATCTGTTACAGAGCCCGGGAACCGCTGGCTCATCAGTGATGAGGAGCAGCGGTTTCTTATCATTAAAAACGCTGAGGTATTGGATGTCTATCTCTTCGGCATCAGCTCGGCAGAGGATACCGGGCTCCGCGCCGAAGTGGTGTATTATTATGCGTTTTTCCCCTATAAAAAGGAACCCACAGCCCCCTCCGGGAGAGTGTATATATATGACCGCAGCCACCGTGCTTCCGTCATGGCCACCGGGTCCTATGATTTTGCCGGGCAAATGCACCGGATGCTGCCCATTATTTACCATCGTTACGATACCGCCTTGCCCCTGGAAAAAGTGTCGGAACAGGATATGAAGCGGGGCCAGCTGCGCCGTTTTCTTGATCTGCCCGGGTTCCAACTGGACCAGCTCTACAGTTTTGCCACTGCTGCCCTGAATTTCCATGATATTCACTGGGTAGATGAAAAATTACTGTCCCTCCTGGCCCAATGGATCGGATGGGATACCGATCATACCCTTGAAATTGCCGCCCAACGAAATGAACTCAGGAATGCACCCGCCATGTACCAAACCATCGGTACTATTCCCAACATAGAAGCCGCTGTGGTTAAATGTATCAGCGGCTGGGATACCCGTACCAAGGAATTTGTGTACAATATATTTCTCTCCAACCGGCCCGAACAATTAAACCTCTGGTTGTGTCGGCAAAACAAGGACGGTAAGTGGGAGGAACCAAATGATGTTTTTTCCCTGGACTTTGCTTACGAAGGCAGACCTGCCAGTGTCGAAGATAGTACCGGGTTCCTGTGGCTGTTTTACCATACCCTGAGAGACGGTAAATGGGATATCTGGTACAAGATTTTTCAAAAGGACAGCCGGGAATGGACCCCCAGTCAGCCGTTGACCGGCTCCGGCTCCATCGATAAACACCCCTCAGCCGCATTACAGGGAAATACCCTGTGGGTCGCCTGGGACTCCTTTAACCCGGAAAAACAAACCTGGGAAATAAAATACAGGGGATGGAGCGCTGGACAGTGGACTGGTATTTCCACCTTTGATGACGAAAATCCCGGTACCCGGATACAGCGCAAAAGTCCACAGTTGGTGGTTGACAGCAGCGATCGCTTGTGGTCATTCTGGTTGGAAAAAGAGGGATACGCAGCACCGTGGCAGTTGAAGTACAACCGGTATGACGGAGAAGAATTAGCCATCAGCCCTTCACCCGGGTTTCCTGCGGATGAAGGAAAAGAACCCCAGGTTGAAAAAGATTTATTCGTACTTTATTGCCGGAAGGACGACAGTATATGGGTTTTTTGGGCTCGGAAGCGATACATAGGAGATGACGGTCAGCGGTACTGGCAAATCGCCTTTCGGAAGAAATCAGGCATTGAATCTATCGAAGCAGGCTGGGGCCCCATCCAAACCCTGGACAAAGAAATCCTGCCTGGATATGCCGGTTATGACGATTGTGAACCCGCGGCTGTTATTTATGAACAGGGCGGTAATGAATACTTCGATCTATTCTGGGCATCCAACCGCGGGGGTAGTTGGGCCATTTGGAATATTAAACTCGACAACGGCGCTCCCATCGATGCGGATGCCGCTGTGATGCTCATATATAGTCCCTATTCCCAGCGCACGCCATTACCTTTGCCCATGGACGAAGGAATTTCCCTGCTTTATCGTTCCAACCGGTGTATCTCCTATGAAAGCGATGTTTACGGGGCCACCGTCATCACTGATTTTCGTTATGCCGGGTGTACAACCATTGATCCACGTAATGAGATCAAGAATGGGCTGGGCCGGTGGCAAAAATACGGGGATTTTTTGACCTATACCTATGATACCGGTAAGAATGGAAAACCCACAGACGACGACTGGTATGCCCGCGATACCATCGGACTCTACCTGACACCCGATACCGATGACCAAAAGTTGATCATGAAAAACCGGGAATTGGTTAAAGGTGTTTTAAAGCGATTCCTCCCCATTCAAACCAGGCCCATTTTCATCATTGAACCGCCTATATATAAGGAATATGTCTACACCGATGATTTCCCCATTAAAGAACAATTCGCTGATACCCATACCACCGGGGTAATCGAGGAATATCCCGGGGTAAGTGAAGATTCCCGGGACAGGGTGCCGGGATGGATTTGTATCCATTCGTGGAGTTTAGAATTCCCGGCTCATCATACGGTAAATTTAAACGTCACACCGGTGGATACTAATTTCAGAACCCTGCACCTCGGGTTAAGGCAGTTTGCCGGTCAACATAATATCGGCTTCCCACCCGAAGAATATACAGGTTCCAGCGATAAATACGAAGACAACGTGCCGGAATGGACCTGGTTCCGTTCCGTCAAAGTAGAATACATAGATGGCCAGGAACACGTGGAATACACGGACCATCGTACCGTGAATGTAGATGCGCCACCCATAGATACCGGTTTTAGAACCTGGCATATAGGAGTAAAGAAATGAAAAAAAATCCGAAATTCGAATATCGAAATCCGAAACAAATTCAAATGACCAAAATCCAAATGACCAAAAAGAAAAAATTCCAAATTACAAATCCCAAATTACAAACAAATTCCAAATTACAAATTACAATGACCAAAACAAAACCTCAACTATCTGAGCATCATACTTTCTTTGTTTTGAATTTTGAACATTTGGATTTTGGATTTGTTTCGGATTTCGGATTTCGTGCTTCGGATTTATTTAAAACAGGAGGTAAATATGGAACGAATAGGAGCTTCAATAAAAGGCATGTACCGTGACATTTTAAAAGGCCCGGACAACAACGTCATCTTTGACAGCGGTTGGGGATCGAATATGATTGTTGACCGGTGTAGAATCCTGTTGGCCGCTTTTATGAAAAATGAAGGGACCATGGGTATTCAAAACCTTAAGGTAGGGACAGGCAACAAGGATTGGGATAACGAAGGGCCACCGGAACCCGATGCCTTAGTAATAGGGTTAGAGGACCCGAATCCCGTTGAAGTAGCAAACTTAGACCTGGTTTATCTGAATGATCAGGATGCACCGGTGACCGTACCTACCCCTCGACTGCAGATCACTGCCACGCTGGGAGAGGGCGAACCTGAGCCGCCGGAACCACACCTTACTACATATCCGCTCCGGGAGTTCGGGCTCTTCGGGAAATTCGGGGATGAAGAGTACATGATCGATTGCATCAGGCACCCGGTCATTCACAAAGATGTATCTTCTACTCTTGTCAGGGTAGTGAGATTATATTTCTGAATGATGAGTGATGAATGATGAATGATGAATGCAAAGCGCAAAGAGCAGACAGGGAACTTTGCGTCCCTTCGCGCTCTTCGCGGCTAAAAAAATAAGGAGAGAAAAATGGGTAACTTTACAAGAGACACGTTTGATAAACTAAAGCACTTTGTCGGTGTCCGCTTACAGCAGGGTGTACCCATCCTGGATGCCGACTGGAATGAAATGGAAGACATCCGCAAACACGAGCTGCGTACTTTTCTCAAGTGGTTCGTGGGTAACGGTGTCCCAAAAGGTAACGATGGCTTTCATATATCTCCAATAGCCGGAGGTGGCGCCGGTACAATCGTATTAACTTCAAATAAAGGAGATATAGGTTTTTCATCAATTGTTGTTAATAGGGATACCTCCACCGCTGCCGACGCATTGGGCTTCGGCCCTGATAACTATTCCACTTCCCGCACAGGCTCATCTCCAGCCCGATTGACCGGGAACGCCGCCGGACCCTTTAATCCTGCCGACGGGAGTACGCTCGTGGTAAGCGCAGATGGTCTGGATGAAGAGGAAGTTGTTTTTAATCAAAGCGACTTTAGTGACATTAGTCAAGCGACTGCCGCTGAAGTGGTGGATGTGATAAACAATGCAGTACAGAATTTTACTGCATCAGTCGGAGAAGGTAATGATTTTATCATCAAAGGCGGCACTGGAGATGTACCGGGCCGCTGCCTGGTAGATGGTTTGGATGTGATAATTGAACAGGACATCAAATACACAGAACAACCACTTTATGAGAATGATACATTGAGAACAGAGTGGGATGTTTATCCTTTGGGGCCTTTATCTCCACCATCATCAGTAGAACGAACCGACACGGTTTATCTCGATGTCTGGGAAAGAGAAGTGGATGCACAGGAAGATAATGACCTGGTGAATCAGGCCATTGGCATTGAAACCTGCGTGCGCATGAAGCGGGAATGGGTGGTGCGCGTGGCAGAAGGTTTGGAAGAAAGTAGTAATCTAATAGACTATCTCGAAGAGAACGAACTTTTGCGCTCCAAACACGTTTACTATCCCCTTGCTTCGTTGAATCGTGTGGCCGATGCTATCGAACAAGAAAACATAACAGACCTGCGCTGCACCGGACTGGCCATATTACCCGGGGGAATCACCGTTGAACACGGCAATGTGGGTATCGGCACGACAACTCCTGAAAATAAGCTCGAAGTTAATGGCGGTTCGGCAAAATTTGTAACTTCAGATGGTCAACATCCGCTAATTGTCAGTAGATACCATGGAACCACTTCTAGCCAGGGGATAGAAGAAATGCGTGTTGGTGTTAGTGATACCGTTACCACTTTCCATTACATTAATGATCAACATTGGAATAGACTCGATTTTCGCATGCAAAATACAGATACCGATCCCGGAACTGGTGAGAATGAAAACGATAATACTGTTATGAGCATAAAAGGAGACAATGATGGTGGAAAAGTCGGTATCGGGACCACTGAACCAATGGCAAAATTGGATGTAAATGGGGATGTAAAAGCGAATAATTTAACAGTGATGCAATACCATACTCAGCAGATCACAACAGATGCCTTTGGTTCCTCATATACGTTAAATAATCTAGGTCAACCTCAATTGAAAGTAAGCCTGAGAGATGCGATCAATGCAATATTGAGTGGGGCCTTGCCGGGCACACCTCCCCAACCGCTTACAAGTGAGGTTTCAAATGACCTCTCCTACTGTGCCCTGGAGGACAGTAACGGCAATACCTGGGTGTTTTGGTACTCAAACCGGGCAGGCAACTGGGATATCTGGTACAATCGCCGCGTAAACGGCCAATGGGAAGGAGACACGCAGCTAACTACAGATCCTGGACATGATTACAACCCATATGCCTTAGAAGATGGAAACGGTGATATCTGGGTGTTTTGGTACTCATACCGGGAAGGCAACACCGATATCTGGTACAACCGCTGTGTAAACGGCACATGGGAAGGAGAAACGCAGCTAACCACCGATCCTGGATATGATTACAACCCATATGCCTTAGAAGATGGAAACGGTTATATCTGGGTGTTTTGGTACTCATACCGGGCAGGCAGCTACGATATCTGGTACAACCGCTGGGTAGACGGCACATGGGAAGGCGACACGCCGCTAACTACCCATACCGGTTCTGATATCTACCACTTCGTTTTAGAAGATGGAAACGGTTATATCTGGGTGTTTTGGGCCTCACACCGGGCAGGCAACTACGATATCTGGTACAACCGCTGTGTAGACGGCACATGGGAAAGCGAAACGCAGCTAACTACCCATACCGGTCATGATTACTACCCATTTGTTTTAGAAGATGGAAATGGCGATATCTGGGTGTTTTGGTACTCATACCGGGAAGGCAACTACGATATCTGGTACAATCGCTGTGTAAACGGCACATGGGAAGGCGAAATGCAGCTAACTACCGATCCCGCAAATGATTACAAACCATATGCCTTAAAAGATGGAAACGGTGATATCTGGGTGTTTTGGCACTCAAACCGGGCAGGCAACTACGATATCTGGTACAATCGCTGCGTAAACGGCCAATGGGCAGGCGACACGCCGCTAACTACCCATACCGCAAATGATTACAACCCATTTGTTTTAGAAGATCAAAACGGCGATATCTGGGTGTTTTGGTACTCATACCGGGCAGGCAACTATGATGTTTGGTACAGGAGTTTGATTACTCGTCTTTGATCGTTAGAAAAGTAGTGAATGAGAAAATGAATAATTATAAGGAGACATAAAATGAATGTATTTTATAAAGTAAGTATTACCAAAGAGCAGGTGGGTTCTGCGATTCAGCACAAAGAACCGTCTCTCCAGGGGAAGATCGTCATTAAAGTGATGGACTCTACAACTCGAGGTGACTTCAAGATTTTTGTCATGGAATGTGATGAAGCACAAAACAAGGCTAACCTCTCTAAACCTGGAATCGAGAAACTCACCGAGGAGCAGGCCGTCAAACTGGCAGCTAAATATCAACCCAAACGAACCATGGTCGAGTTAAATCCTCGAACCATGAAGGAGGAGAAAGTCACGATTCCAGCCTGTGACTTGAGAAAATTTTATAAAAAATAATGAAACCTGCTCTCCAACTTCAAACTCCAGCTTTTAGCTTCGGCTTTAAGCTTGCAGGTTGCGGCTTGCGGCTCGCGGCTGTAAGTTCCTCTTTTTGTGCCGCCAACGTCCAGGCCGCAGGAGGGCTGGTATTTTGGTTTTAAACGGTGTATAATATACCGGCACTGCCCGAAACCGGCAGACGTTTTCTCCGGTGACGGGCAGCAGCCGGGCTTTAGGAAAAGGAGACAGGCAAAAAATAGCCTAATATGGCAAAATGATGAATAAATAGATGATAGCTCCGGCATTTAGCTTTTGGCTGGTGCTTGCGGCTTGCGGCTGGAGCTTTTTGTAAGTTTTAAGGAGGAACCATGGGACATGAACAAATAAGGGTAAAAAAAGGCAGCAAGGCCTCTCAGCGATCCCATTTTAAACCCGGCAACGTACCAATGAATACAAATACCCACCAATCACCTCAAATGCAACATTACCGGGATATCGGCAATGAGACGGTGCAGCGGATGATGGAGGCGGGGGTTATCCAGGCGAAACTAAAAATTGGGCAGCCCAACGACAAATACGAACAGGAAGCTGATCGCGTGGCAGATCAAGTGATGCGTATGGTCGAACCAAAGCAGTCATTGGTCAATGGTCATTCGTCATTGGTTCAACGAGAAGCCACTTGCCCGGAGTGCATGGAAGATGAGGAAGGCATTCAGACCAAACCCCTGGCCGAACAAATAACACCATTGGTCCAGAGACAAGTTGTCCCGGAAGAGGAAGAGGAGGAAGAAGAGATTCAAACCAAACTTCTTACTGATCAAAATACTCCCTTTGTTCAAAGACAGGTTGAACCGGAAGAAGAGGAAGAGGAGGAAGAAACGATTCAAACCAAATTGATGGATGGCACCCGGGTGCAGCGGCAGTTGGATGAGGAAGAGGAGGAAGAAGAGATACAGGCCAAGCCTCTAGCCGATCAAAATACTTCCTTTGTTCAAAGACAGGTTGAGGCAGAAGAAGAGGAAGAGGAAGAAGAACCGATTCAAACCAAATTGATGGAAAGTACTCGGGTGCAGCGGCAGTTGGATGAGGAAGAAGAGGAAGAAGGGATCCAGGCCAAACCCCTTGCTGATCAAAATACTCCCTTTGTTCAGAGACAGGTTGACACGGAAGAAGAGGAAGAGGAAGAAGAACCGATTCAAACCAAATTGATGGATGGCACCCGGGTGCAGCGGCAGTTTGATGAGGAAGAGGAAAACCCCCGGGTTTCACCGGTTAAAAGTGGAGGTAATCCTTTGCCGGCCGGAGTCAGGTCTTTTATGGAAAAAAGGATTGGGTTTGATTTTGATGGAGTTCGTATTCATAATGATACGGCGTCGGCCGAGTCATCCAAACGCATCGGCGCTGCCGCTTATACATCAGGGAAAGATATATATTTCGGTGCCGGGAGATATCAACCTGATACCATGAAGGGAAAGGAACTCATCGCTCATGAATTGACCCATGTTGTCCAACAAACCAAAGCCAGGATGAAAAAATCTCTTAACACGGATAACAGGGGGGAGTCGAATGCTCGTTGTGTGCGGGAAGTTGATGGAGTCGCTCATAATATCAGCCGTAAGTCTGGAAATGATGGGAAGAATAAGATTGCTTCATCCATTAGCCCTTATAATAATTCATCGGTCCAGTTAGCTCCTAATGTTACAGGAGTTACTATATCGCCGGCTGAGATTGCTGCCGGTCGCGGGCGGACAACCGTAGCCCGCGCGACTGCAGCTAGAGGGACCAATGTAACCTGGAGCATCGATCCGCCCGCTCATGGAGCTGCTATCGTTGGCAGGGGGCGTAGGGCCACCATCACAGCTCCCGCCGGCAGTACAGGCGGCGTAATTACCATTCGTGCTGCCGATGCAGCCAATCCTGCTGATTTCGCAACAGCAACCCTAACATTGGTTGAGCTCAGGAATTTCAGGTTTAATTTCAATCCTGGTATGCCCGCCTGGACACCGGCAAATACGATGGAGGCTTCGGTTTGTAATAATACGGCCACTGCACAGGTGGATACAGTCCCTGTAGGGAGAGTGGTGCAGTGGAGTATACGCGGTAATAGACGTGGAGCAGCGATAGATCCGGCAACAGGTGTGATTAATCCATCTGCTACGCAAACCGGAAATATCAGGGTAAGGGGCAGAGATAATGCAGTACGTGATGCATTTGCCGAAGAAGTATTGACTATACGGGCACATCCCACCGGAATCAGACGCACTGGACGTCCACCGGTAGCATTGGCAAATCCGTATGGTGCAACGTATACTCACACACTTAGAAGTTCCGGTGGTTCTCTTAACAACGTGTGGGTAACTGAAAGAGTATTTAGTGGTAACGATCCGTTTAATACGGGATTTGTACCAATTCCTCCTGGGAATATCAACGCCCCGTTGAATGCAGCCGGAGAAATGGATGATGAAATCGGTACGCCAAGTGGTATTGCGGGAATCGATGTGAATCGATTCCTGCCCAGTCCACCAAATCCCGGGCTGCCGCAGGTTTTGAGTACTCCCCAGATTCTCTACTGGCGCTCCGAACAATGTACTACTGGCGCTGCTGCTGTTCCCGCTGTAACTGACCATTGGGTACCTTTTACCAATGTTGCTATAACAGCTACCCTGCTCAGGCAAAGGGGGAGATTTCGTTTTGTGACGAGGGATAATGGTGTCCCATTTAATGAACGTTACAGAGGGCCTGATCTTGTGACTGTCTCCAGGGTTCGGTTTAATCCTCCCAGGTTGGCAGCGGATAATAATCCTGCTACTACCAGCGACGCCGCTGCAAGGGTAACACCGGCGACAACAGCATTACAATGGTCGTTCCAGGGATTAAATTTAGGTGCTTCAATTGTTAACCCAACTCCAGGTGCAGGAAATCCAGCGGTTATTCGTACAGGAAATATTGCCGGCAGAGTCACTTTAAGAGCGACTGCTGTGGGTCACCCGCTTACTTTCGCCGAAGGTAGATTAAGATTACAGGAAGTTAGCATCGGAGCGATTCGGTTTAGACCCGCTTCAATCCGTCCTGGTGCAGGAAATACTACCAGGGCGACGGTAAGGACCACCCCTCGTGGAAGGAATGTGGATTGGTCAATTGTACTTCCTAATCTTGGTTGTGCGATTGTCCGAAATGCTGATAATTCAGCCACCATTACACGGGGAGCCCCACGTGGAAGGATTACAGTGAGGGCAACGGACCAACGAGATGCTGCTAAATTTAATGAAGTATCACTTGTATTGAGGTAGATATCCATGAACTCACAGCATGTGGCACTTGAACTCAGGATTAAACCAGGTAAGGAAAGGTATGCGATCGGTGAATCGATTTATATTGAAGTAACAATTAAAAATCTAAGTCCCGAAATTGTATTAATAAGACAATATCTCTTGTTTCCTTCCGATGATCCAAGGAACAATATCATATTTAAAATTACGGACAATAGAGGCCAACAAATAAAAAGAAAAAGTCATACTCTAACAGGGCGCTCACTTGTCCAGCCCTGGAGGATGTTAGAAGAGCTTGAAACGACACAATCTTATATTCAAAGATTTCAACTGGCAGGAACGTATAAGAGGAGAATAAAGAGGAAAACTTCTATGAAGCCGTTATGGTCCCTGGGAGAGAACCCGGAAATTACCTTAATAAATGAATATCCTGTTCAACAAAAAGGGAAATACAAAATAACCGTTATCTATCACAATACTGATGATGGCAGAAATTGGCCGCAGCAGTTTTGGGACCGTAAACAAAAAGTATGGACAGGGGAGCTTGTCTCTAATAAAATTGAAATCGAAGTATTTGAATGATGTGTGAGGAAGAGGAATGCGGAATGCGGAATGGCGGAATGGGGTCAAGTCTTGTTGTCCAACAAAAAGCTTTCTGAAAAAAGGAGGTAAACGATGGCAATTAATATATGGACGAAAAAGTTCATGTTAAGACCTGTGACACACTGCAGAAGCGGATGCTAGCAAAAGAGGAAGTAGGAAGCCAGGAAGCGAAGAAATGGAGAAACGGAGAAGTTGAGAAGGTGAGAGGTTAAGTGGATGAGAAAAATAAAAGAAAAAGTGACAGTCGAGAATGTCTTTTTTCATTTTTCCACCGCTCAGGCACACCATTTCCACCACTCAGGGACACCATTTCCACCGCTCCGGCATACCATTTCCACCGCCCGGGAATACGTTTCCACCACTCTGGGACACCATTTCCACCGCTGAACCATACGTTCCTTTTGCAGGAGAAGGCAGGAATTTCCCCTCTGGGGGAGACGTAGACGGTGCCTAAAACAGCGGGGACGGTGCCTAATAATATAACTTTTTCATAAGGAAAGAATGGATGCCAGGGAGGAGAATGCAATGATGAGTGATGAATGATGAATGATGAATGATGATTGATGATTGATGATTAATAAAGACAGGATAGAGGACTGAGGACAGCAGACATACAATTTTAATGACCAATGACAAATGACAAATGACTAATGACAAATAACATGGAGATAAAACATGAATGAAAAAGTCGGCGTTTGTACTAAAGACCAAGAAGCAAAGAAAGGTATTTCTCTTTCTCAAAAACAAAATACCGATTTCTCTAAACCTGAACATTCACCGTTTGACTTTGATCAAACCCTGTATTGGCAAAGGAACCTGGGCAACCAGGCAGTTCAGCGGTTGATGGAATCGGGAGCCCTCCAGGCGAAACTTACTATTGGTCAGCCCAATGATAAGTATGAACAGGAAGCCGACCGCGTTGCCGACCAGGTTATGAGAATGCCTGAACCGAATGGGTCATTGGTCAATGGTCATTCGTCATTGGTTCAGCGGCAATCCACCTGCCCGGAGTGCATGGAAGAAGAAGAGGGAACAATTCAGACTAAACCGATTGCAGAGCAAATAACACCACTTGTTAAGCGGCAGGTTGAGGAAGAGGAAGAAGAATTTATTCAAACCAAAGAGGAGGGCGGCACTACCCCGGAAGTTACTTTGGGTATGGAATCTCGTATTCAATCTTTAATGGGCGGCGGCCAACCATTGCCAGGATCAACCCGCACTTTTTTCGAGCCCCGCTTCGGTGCAGATTTCAGTCAGGTTCGTGCTCATACCGACAGCGGTGCGGTGAAATTGGCCCACTCTGTCAACGCGAGGGCTTTTACCAGAGGAAACGATATTGTTTTCGATTCCGGGCAATACGCACCGTCTACCATGGCAGGAAGGCGTTTACTGGCACATGAATTGGTACATGTCATCCAGCAAGACAAACGATTGCCGATAAACATTCAATGCACCAACGGTGGAGGAGCAGCTTGTAATCCCTGTCCCACTCCGCCGAATCATCGGGTGCAAGTAAGAATATACCCGAGATGGAGTTATGCAAACCTCGGGGGTTATGAAGTTGGTCATACTTATTGGACGACTAGTGCTAATGTGACATTTGTCAGTATCTGGCATCGGGAACGTCGGAATTGCACAGTTTGTGGCCCGGAGGGCACTACGCCGGGATGGGATCTTTGCCCCCGCAGCGCCGTGGTCTTGGGGACCGTCTCCATAGCTATCGACCAGAATGAACTCAATCGGAGAGGAACCAACGGAGAAAGGTGGTATATAGACTGCTCTAATGTTTTCGATACCCGATTCATCACCCCGGCTACTGCCACAGCAACCATGACTGCTCCCCGGCGTATAACGGTCAGTGATGCTCGCCGGCATGAAATGTACCATGTGAGTGTTTCGGAAAGACTTCTCCGCGAGCGATTGGAAGCGCGAAATGATATCCAGGCCATTTGTCCTTATAGCAGATCAGACATCAATACATGGAAAACAACTCTCGAGACCACCTGGCGGACAGATGCACAAAGTTATTTACGGACTAATCCAAGGGAGTCCAATGAGGAGCAAAATGCCAGAAATCACCAGTGTACAGCATAAAACAAAGAACGAGAACGTAAAAACAATAATGAAGAATGTAAGAAGGGGTCAATTCTTGCGTTGCAACAAAAACTTTCTGAAAAAAGGAGGTAAATAATGGCAATTAATATATGGACCAAAAAGTTCATGTTACGGCCGGTGACACACTGCAGAAGTGGATGCTAGCGCAGGGAGCAGGGAGCAGGGAGCAGGGGGGAGAATGCAATGATGAGTGATGAATGATGATTGATGAAGACAGGATATTCGAGTCGCCCTGTTTTCTTTTTCATAATTCATAATATGGAGATTGGAGATAAAATATGAATGAAAAAGTCGGAGTTAGTACTAAAGACCAGGAAGCAAAGAAAGATATTTCTCTTTCTCAAAAACAAAATACCGATTTCTCTCAACCTGAACATTCGCTTTTTGAATTTGATCAAACCTTGTTTTGGCAAAGGAACCTGGGCAACCAGGCAATGCAGCGAATGATGGAATCGCAAACCATTCAGGCAAAGCTCAAGATAGGCCAACCCAATGATAAATATGAAAAGGAAGCCGACCGGGTGGCTGACCAGGTTATGAGAATGCCTGAGCCAAAGCAGTCATTGGTTCAGCGGGAATCCACCTGCCCGGAGTGTATAGAAGAAGAGGAAGGCATTCAGACCAAACCCCTGGCAGAACAAATAACACCATTGGTCCAAAGACAAATTGTCCCGGAAGAGGAAGAGGAGGAAGAAGAAATTCAGACCAAGCCTCTTGCCGATCAAAATACTCCCTTTGTTCAAAGACAAGTTGAAGAAGAGGAAGAAGAGGAAGAAGCCATTCAGACAAAAAGAGGTACAGGCCAGGGTTTAGAAGACCCTGCGGATATTGAATCCCGCATTCAATATTTAAAAGGCGGGGGCCACCCCCTGAGCGAATCTTCTCGTTCCTTTTTTGAACCACGTTTTGGTGTTGATTTCAATCATGTGAGGGTGTATACGGATAAAAAGGCAGACGAAGCTGCGAAATCGGTGGATGCGCGAGCTTTTACAGCAGGAAGTGATATAGTGTTCCGGGCCGGGGAATATTCACCTGGAACTTCTAAGGGAAATCGACTCCTGGCACATGAACTAACACATACAATTCAGCAGGATACTGCCCGAAAGAGTTATCCAACACCTGTATCACCCGCAGGTCGGAGGGTACAGCGTGGACCAGCACCCCCGCCACCCCCGACTTGTCCGAGAGGGGTCAACTTTTCCACCGGCAACCATCACGTAATTGTGCCCATTTGTGGGGGTGGTGCCGTAAGAGCCACCTTTGTCCCTGCTAATCTGCAAAACATCAATTGGTCTCTGAGAGCAGGGACCGCACAGGTAGCCACTGGTACAAGTATAAACCAACAAGGTGTATTAACCTTTGGTCCAGCCCAGACCGGGGGAACAATAGAGGTTAGAGCTACACGACCGGCAACTGGAAATTGGAGTTCATGTTTTGCTTATAGAAACCTTGAGTTACGCTCTTTTCCAACCGGCATTAATAGAACTTTTGTATTGGGACCACCTCCGAATCCTGCACGGGACTATGGCGGCACTTTTGATCATTATTTCAGAAGCAACGATGGTATTGCGGCGTCGCTGTATAATGTTCCAGTTGGTGAGCGATTCCTGAATGTACCCAACCCAGCTGGTCACACACATGTGATTCCAAACACTCCCTTCGGGAGGTTTACCCTACGCACTAGAACTCTAACCCCCAATGCTACCAACAACTGGCATTTAACAGCTCAAGGCACCTTTGGGGGCAATGGTGACGAGGTTACCACCGAAAAAGCCAGTGTTAATGTTGGCCGCTATCTTGCCAGCGTTTCTAATCCTAATCCCCAGTATGCTTTACCGGCATCGTTTACACTTGATCAGACTTTATATTGGTACTGCCGTCCGGCTCCTGCAGCTAACCGCTGGCGGCCATTCACGACAATCCCGCATACGCGCACGCTGCGCTTGAATGGTGCCGCTGTTGTGTTCGTGACAAGTGTTAATAATTTACCTCGACAGGAAAATTATACGGGACATCCCGGTATTTTCAACGCCCGCGCTGTTCCTAACCGGGTCACGCGAAGTCCGGCGCAGGGTACGGCAAACACGGTGACAATCTACGCCGATGTTCTACCTACTCCGATGCCGGCTGGTCATCTTCTTCAATTTTCCTTACGAGGTAATGCTCTGGGGTGCAATATAAATCCCAATACAGGTGTACTTACCATCGGTCGACGGGCTGGTCAGGTACGAATCAGGGTGCGTGATAGTCAAGCAAACAACCCTAACTATGATGAGGTAACAGTACAGATCGTCTGAGACTGAGACTGGGGGACGGTGCCTAATAATATAACATTTTTTATTTTTGGGGGCAATTGGCAGATGGCAGTTGACAAGAAAAGAGGAAACGAAGAAACGGAGAAACGAAGACGGTCAGTCCTTTTTTCATTTTTCCACCGCCTATAAAAAAGAGCAGCCGTCTATACGTCCCTGTATAGTCGTCTATACATCAGAATATAGTCATCTATACCCCAGGGTATAGTCGTCTATACATCCGTGTATAGTCATCTATTGAAAAAGAGTAGTCGTCTATACATTAGAGTATAGTCATCTATTGAAAAAGAATAGTCGTCTATACATCAGAATATAGTCATCTATACCTCAGGGTATAGTCGTCTATTGAAAAAGAATAGTCGTCTATACATCAAGGTATAGTCATCTATACCTCAGGGTATAGTTATCTATACCTCAGGGTATAGTCAGCTATTAAAAAAGAATAGACATCTCATCTCAAGGAGTCGTCATCAACTAAAAAAGAGTACCCCCCGAATAAAGAAAAAAGAGGACAGGCAGAAAACAAAGTCTTGTGGTGCAGCAAAAAACATTGTAAAATATGAAAATTATAAATAGTGGCTAAAATGTAATAAGTGAGGCATAAATGGAAGCAGTGATGTATCTCTCTTTTGTGACAGCATCAATATCGTTTACTGTAACAGAAACAACGTTTTTTAAGCCCCTCCGGGAATGGATGAAGAGAAAAAACACCTTCCTGGGCAATTTGTTGTCCTGCGGCTACTGCCTGGGCCACTGGATCGCCTTTGCCCTGGTGGCAATCTATAAACCGAAAATATTTGAATTCTGGTGGCTGCTGGATTACTTTTTAACAGCCATTGTTATTGCCTGGTTCAGCGGGTTGCAATGGACACTGATGTGCTGGCTCATGGATAAAGCAGGTAAGTAAGAAGAAGTAGGCAGTATGCAGTAGGCAGTAGGCAGTAGGCAGTAGGCAGTTTGCAATAGAGAAGCGGAGAAGTGAAGAAGAGAAGAAAGGATGAAAGGAACAAAATTACAAATTCCAAATTAGAACATTTACATCATTTTCACGCCAGGAGTTGGTGGGCAGACTGCAGCATGCGGATAATTGGCAGCCTGTTAGGGCACGTCTTTAAACAGCGGCCGCAATGGTTACAGTTGCTGTAACTGGATTCAACCGGGAGCGTTTTATACTTCTTTTTGGCCAGGGTGGTCTTGCCGTGGTCCGTGTAGTACAACGCATACCTGAGAATGTCTGGAACCGCAATTTTGCGGGGACATGCCTTCAGGCATAACCCACACATCCGGCAATACCTGGAAGAAAAAGATGTCACATGGTCAATTAAAGCCATTCTCTCTTCCGGGTATAAAGGTGACCCGCATACTGCCAGGTTCTCTTCAAGAATGTCGAAAGTAAGCAGTTCTGAGAGTGCGGAGGCAACATATTTATTTTCAAGTACCCATTTAAGCTTGGCCTGGGGTAAGCTTATACCTTTTTTCCGGTATTTGGCAAGGTCCTGGCGATTTCCTCCAGCCATGGTTTTCATAGCAATGACACCCACGTCGTGTTTCTTGGCCAGATTTATAACCTGCTCAATTCCGGACTTTTGGAGATAGTTTTTGTAAACACCGTCTTTTTGGACAAGTGATCCTGAAAAGGCACTATAAGCAACGCTAATCATGTCATAATTGCCGCTCTTGACGGCGGCAGTTAATACGTCCACCGGATTATGATGGCAGGAAACACCCGTAAACCTGATTTTGCCTTGCTTTTTAAATTTTTCCAACAAGTTGAGAACATCGTCATTAGCCAGGATATCAGGTGTTCTTGCTCCATGAACCATTAGAATATCCACACAATCCACATTCAATCGTTTTAAGCTGCCCTCAAATTCTTTTTCTAAAGCCTCTTTTGTATCGGACCCTTTACGGCCGGCATGAAATTTTGTAGCCACATAGAACTTATTGGGGTAATCTTTTAATATTTTCCCGATGGTTCGCTCACTGTTACCATTCGTGTATGAAGAGGACGTATCCACATAGTTTACACCCATTTCTATTGCCCGACGAAAAATCGCCTCTGAAGGAACCGGGCTGCCGCCAAGACTGATTTCTGAGATTTTCATATTGGTTCTGCCCAGGCGGCGGTATTTCATCTGTTTCGACAATTTATTGTTGTTCCCTTGGCCTGTCTTTGCCATTGCTGCCAGAAGTGTTATTGATGTGCTTTTTATAAAATGTCGTCTATCCATAGCTGGTGTTACTCCTTAAGCACTTCCAGTGCGGTAAGCATTTACAATGCGGTAAAAAAACAACATGTTTTACATATTACATATCCCACCGCATATGGTTTTTGTTTCAAACGCAGTCATGAAACAAACGTAGAAAATATTATATCGCAAAAATATCTGACTTTCAATCATAACTTAAATGCTTCAATAAGAAATAGCATTCCTCCAGGGCTAAAAAATGTTGACTTTTTCACTTATTCCTGTTACATTTAGACTTCCAAAAAAAAAAGACAATGTCTTTTTGTTTTTGGTCCTTCTGGTCTTGGTGACAGAGGAAGAAGGAGAAAATAGATGATTCATGAAGAAGAACATTCACTGTTTTGCGATACCTGTGGGGCACAAATCGAACCGGGTTCACAGTATTGCTCCTTATGTGGTATGAAGGTGGCTTCAAAAAAGAAAAAGGAAGCATTTACCGGGGAAGATGAATCCCACTCGACCAGGTTGTACCATGTATATTCTGTGGTCAATAACTTTCCTTACCGGTCAGTCTATTATGATAATTTGAAAATCAGTTGGTTTATGGTGGGGCGGGAAGAACCGCAGGTTCCTTTTGAAGAGGTGATTGTCAACTATGCGAAATTAAGCCTTTCCGCTAAGGTTAACCCGGAGAATTTTATCAAGGAACTTTTTACGCTGGAAGAAGCCGAATTATTAAAGCGTTACCTGGATTCCCTGAGAAAATTCAATGCCACCATTGAGGTGTGTCAATTACCGGTCAATGAGCATGCCAGGGGGTATCGTGATTTTCCCCCGGCGCCCGGTATTGATTTTTTTATTTTGTCTGATAAAGAGAACTACAATCTGCCTTTTAGGGTGGAGGGTGTGTTTAATACAAATATGGCGGACCGGCGGGTGGTGGCGGATGACCGCACCACGGTGGTGACCGGGATTAGTGTAAAAGATATCGATAAATACCTGGACTAAAAAGAAAAAAAGATTTAACCTGGTTAGAACTATTCTTTTACCTCAATATATGATATATTTAAACGTCAACCCATAAATTTACCCTGGATAATTTGATAATTGGAGGAATGAATGCTTAAGAGCAAAAAAGTCGTGGTGGTGGATGATGACGAGAAAGTCATCGCGCTAATAGAAAAAGCACTGATTAGAAATGGATTCCAGGTGTTCAGCGCGCTTGAAGGTCAAAAAGCCCTGGAACTGGTAAGAAAAGAAAAACCCCAGGTGTTGATCACCGATATCTTGCTGCCGGGTATTGATGGAGTGGAGCTATGCAAGGCGGTTAAAGATGACCCTGAAACCAGTGATATTAAAGTGATATTGATCACCGGCGTTTACAACGAAGCCAGTTTCAGGTTGGAAATGAATTGTCGAGCCGATGGATTTATAGAGAAACCCATTGATATCAAGGAATTTTGCCGCCTGGTGAATGAGAAGATGAATCAATCATAAATAGACATGAAAAGAAAGCGGGGTGATACAACCCATGATGTGAACGTTTTCGAGCATGAAGGAAAAATACTGGAAAATGCCCGGGAATTGGAAAAAAACACAAGCCTCACCCTGGAAGAACTCCAGGGGGAGTATAAACGGCTGACTAAAGAATACCAAAAACTACTTCGTCAGACTGAAAAAATCACCCGCATCGGTGACAGCAACCAGAGAAAATTACTGGCCGCTTACGACAAAATCGAAGTCCAAAATATCCAACTGGAAAAGGCTCGAAAAGAAGCAGACCAGGCCAACAATGCCAAAAGCGAATTCCTGGCAAAAATGAGCCACGAAATCCGTACACCCATGAATACCATCCTGGGTATGACAGAACTGGCACTTTTTACCCACCTGGATGACGAACAACTGGATTACCTCAAAACCGTTAAAGAAGCCGGTCAGAATCTCCTGGATATCATTAACGATATCCTGGATTTCTCCAAAATCGAAGCGCGGCAGTTAACACTTGAACATATTGATTTTAACCTGGTAGATACCATCCATTCGACAGTTAAAATACTGGGGATCACGGCTGCTCAAAAAGGCCTGGATTTGTTTTATGATATCGGCAGCGATGTGCCGCCGGTAATAAAAGGAGACCTTACCCGGTTGAAGCAGATCATCATCAACCTGGTGGGAAATGCCATCAAATTCACAGACCATGGAGAGATCGAGTTGAAAGTCACTCTTGCCAATAAGGAACTCCCTGGAGATGGGCAGCCTGGTAAAATTCCCTTGCTGTTTTCTGTTCGAGACACAGGCATTGGAATTTCCGTGGATAAACAAAAAACTATTTTTGAAAGTTTCAGCCAGGCAGATAGTTCTACGACGCGGCAGTACGGCGGCACCGGCCTGGGACTGGCAATATGTAAACAATTGTGCCAATTGATGGGAGGGGATATCCGGGTAGAAAGCAAAGAAGGAAAAGGAAGTATCTTTTATTTTACCGCTGTTTTTGATCCCGGTGATCCGGGGGCAATGGCAATTCAACAAGAAAAGGAAGATTTGACCAGGCTGCAGGGAAAGCCCTTAAATATATTGTTGGCTGAAGACAGTCTCATGAACGCCAAACTGGCCATTATATTTTTAACCAAGCAGGATCATAACGTCGTCCATGTTGTCAATGGCAAGGGGGTGTTAACGCAGTTAAAAAAGCAGGTGTTTGATCTTATTCTCATGGATATTGAAATGCCGGAGATGGACGGTTTTGAGGCCACCTGCCGCATCAGGGCTGATAAATCCGGGGCCTTTGATCCTGGTATTCCTATCTTTGCCATGACAGCGCACACACTCCCGGAATACCGGGAAGAAATTCTCCGCAGCGGGATGAACGATTTTATTCCCAAACCGGTCGATCTTTACAAACTCTCCCGCGCACTTTCAGCGATTGAACCCTTTGCTAACGTTGAAAATAGGGATAGAAATAGAGATGAGCAGGAGCAGAAAGCGAGAGTGGATGATGAAACAAAGGAACAAGAGATGCTTACCATTATAAACCGGGAGGCAGCTCTTAAGCGATTGGACGGGGATACGGAGCTTTTTCAAAAATTTTGCCGGATGTTCCTGGAGGAAATCCCGGAGATCATTGCCAAACTGGAGACCGTACTGCAGCGGGGTGATTTCCAGGAGCTGCGTAAACATGCCCATTACTTAAAGGGTTCGGCTGCCATGATTGGGGCTGAGAAAGCTGCCGGTTCTGCAGCCCAATTGGAAAAAAGTGCCGGTGAAAAAAAAGACGCCCGAGAAGTCCAACGTCTGCTGCAGCGGGTAAAAAAGGAATTGGCACGAGTAGAACAGTCGATTTCACCGGATGCCAGTTGAAACCATTTAAAAAATGTTTGTTTTAAAATACTTCATATATTTTCCTTTTACCTTGTTTGCGTTACCATTTTTGTAGTATAATTGAACCTATGAAAGACAGAGAAAGAAAAACATCGGATGCTGCCCGGGTTTATAGACGAGAATTCCAACTGCTGGAACGAATTAGAGATATCCAGAACAACTCCACCATTTCAAAAGATCAATTATTGAAAGAATATAGTGATATAGGTAAAGAGTACAGCAAGTTGCTTAAGCAAACCATTAAGATTACCCGGATTGGTGACTCGAACCAGAAGAAGTTGCTGCTGGCAAACGAACAAATCGAAAAACAAAAGGAAGAACTAAGGCTGGCCTATCAAAAAATGGAAAGACTTGCCAGGACAGACCCGTTAACCAAACTTTCCAATCGCAGGGATTTTTTGGAAAGGTTCCGGCATGAAGTGAATCGATTTGAAAGAAGCCGTAAATCTTTTTCTGTGGTATTGGGGGACATTGATGATTTCAAAGTCTTAAATGATCAATACGGTCATGACTGCGGTGATTTTATTCTTATCAACATTTCCAGTCTCATGAGAGCAATGATTCGCAAGCAGGACTTTGTGGCCCGCTGGGGAGGGGAAGAGTTCATTTTTCTTCTTCCTGAATCTTCCCTGGAAGGTGGACAAAAAGTAGCGGAAGCCATTCGCAAAAAAATCTCGGCAGAGTCTTTTTCTTTTAATGGACAGCGAATATCCATCACCTTGACCCTGGGGGTATGTGAATTTAATGGCACCATGGGTATTGATACCTGTATAAAAAAAGCAGATGAAGCCCTTTACCGGGGCAAAGAAAGGGGAAAGAACTGTGTGGTCCTGGCTGAATGCTGATTGCCATTTGAACCCTTTCACCCAACTGGCAGCATGATAAGAGGATAACCATGGCGGAAATGGAATTGCTGGAATATTATAAGAAAATGTGTGAGCGTAATATTTTGTTGGATTTTCAGGGGGCAGTATCCCAGGATTTGGTGGTGGGGATGGCGGAGTTGATCAAAAAAAAATTTTCCCAGGAGTTTGGAAAATCCAATATTGTGAAAAAAGTATTCTCTATTTTTGTGGAAATGGCGCAGAATATTTCGTTTTACTCTGCTGAACGGGTTTATTTAGATGATCAGCGCAGTGATGTGGGGGCCGGCATTATCGTTGTCACCGGGGAAGATAAAATTTATACGGTTACTTCAGGTAACCTGGTGGAGAAAACAGTGACTCCCAAAATCATCCAGCACTGCCAAACCATTAACCGGATGGGTAAAGAGGAGTTGAGACAATTCTATAAAGAAAAAATAAAATCATCCCGTAAGGAGGGACGAAGAGGCGCCGGTGTCGGGTTGATTGATGTTGCCCGAAAGTCCGGACACCCCATTTCATATGGGGTAACTCCTGTGGATGACACTCATTCCTTTCTTGTTTTATCTGTAAAAATCCAGGAGGAGAATAATAATGGATAACCTTCAGATCAAAAAAACCAAATATACCATGGATGTTAATTTTAACAAGGATACCGGGGTCCTGGAGATGGCCGGGTCCTCATATCCTGAAAACGCATTGGACTTCTTTGGACCCATCATCGAATGGATAAAACACTATATTTCCCAAACCAATAACCCTATGGTTATGAATATCCGGTTAAATTATCTTAATACCAGTTCTACCAAGTGTATTCTTGATATTTTTGAAATCCTGGAGTTGTACCATAAATCCGGTGGGGATGTTAAGGTGAACTGGTATTATGCCGAGGATGACGAAGACATTATGGAAACTGGCGAGGAGCTGGGTGAGGATTTTGATTTCCCAATCGAGTTTATTTCATATTAGGGGACTGGCAGTTGCCAGGTAGTGTAAATTCAAATATACTTCCTTTGCCTGGTGTGCTTTTGACGCGGATTTCTCCTCCATTTTTTTCCACGAATTCTTTGCAAAGGGGCAGGCCCAGGCCCGTACCTTTCTCCTTAGCAGTGCCAGTGGTGGACTCGTTTCCTCCAATTTCGAAAAGATTTTTAATCTTTGCTTTGGGGATACCGATCCCGTTATCCGCAACGGATGTGACGATAAAATCATCCGATTCCCTTGAGAATACTTCAACCACTCCCCCGGTATTTGTAAATTTGACTGCATTGCTGAGCAGGTTTCTCAATACGGATTTTGTCATGTTTTCATCCGCATAAGCAAAGGTATTTTCCTGGATTCCCAGCATCAGGCCGATATGTTTTTTCTCGGCATTTTCCCGGAGGTATTCGATATTTTTTTTTGCCAGATTGTACAAATCGATCTGTTGCGGTCGGCATTCGATTTCCCCGGATTGTGACCTGGCCCAATGCAGCAGATTTTCCAGCAGTTCCGACATATTTTGTACGGTTTTAAGGACTTTTTCAATGTATTTTATGATGGAATCTTCTTCCAATCTCCCGTTTTCGTAATCACTGCCCAGGAGTTCCGAGGAAAACATCAGGACTTGCAGCAGGTTCTTCATATCATGGGCAATAATGGAATAGATTTTATCTTTGGCTGCATTGGCTTTTTGTAGTTGACGGTTCAACACGTGCAGTTTGTTCTTTTGTTGGTGAATCTTGTCATTGGCCTTCATCAATTTTTTGTAATTCATGTCACCAATGCGGGTGATTTTCATTATCTCTAAAATCAATTTGTGATATTTCTGGCTTAATTGCCGGTATTCATCGTTGAGTTCTTCTTTTGAAATATCTTGATCATTAAGGATTTCCAGCGTTTTTACATAGTACACCAGTTCTTCCTGGAACATTGACACATAATCACCGGTTTTATCTTTTGATTTCTCTTTCATTTGCCTGATAAAAGTTTACACAAATTAAAAAATTTTTTCAATGGGAAGATTTTTTATTAAATTGTTTTGGTAATTGGTAAAAAAATTAACAAGCCGATGAATAATATCGGTGCCAGTCCTCTTTGTTTCGGCCAGGAGTGAAGATCATATTCATCGCCTTCTTTGGCTTTGCTATCCGGGGTAAAAAATAACGTTGCCGCGCCCATCAACCCGGTGATCATAGAAATGAAAAGCCCCCGTGAAAAAAAGTCTTTCTTTTTATAGGCAATGATGGCACCCAGGATGGAGGAGAAAACAATATAGATCAGCAATATTGTGCTTAGATGTTTTGATATGGACGGAGTATGGACAAGAATAATAGAGATGATTGCGATAAACGTGCATGTGAGCATTATTTTGGCATGGTTTTTCGATCCCTGGTCATATTTACCTGATAGGATGATCAGGGCGAAGGGGATGCCGATAATGCCGCCGGCAATAGAGAAAAAGTAACCAAAAAATATTAACGTTCCCTTTGCTTTTTTCATTGTTGTCTCCTTAACGCCCAGCCCGTTGTTTTTGTCTTTTTTAACTCTTCAAGTGTATATTTTTTCTTGAAAAGCGCCAATTCAGACACATTGTCTTCCAGTGTTTTTAATCGCTCATGCATAATTGCGTTCTCCAAAATTACCCGTTTTTATCCGTTTTTCCAGGGATATCTTCATCATGTCGATCAATGGTTTGGTATCCAGATAATAAAGATATACATTTTTTTTAAAATTAACAAATGCATCTTCATCCTTAGCAAAAAGAAGTCTGGCGGTTGAAACCACCTGGAAAGCAAAGTTGGGTCTTTGTTTAAACAAATCATTCAAAACCACCAGGTCCACTCTTTTCTTTACGATTTTTTCCATCCAGACAACCATTTTTCCTATCTCAAGCAGCGGTATTTCTTCGGTTGTGTAAATACCGATATCGACATCGCTTAATTTACTGGTTTTGCCTTTTGTTGCAGAGCCGAAAATCAGTGCAAAAAGGATATTATCATACCCTTTCAGGAAATTGCTTACTTTATTAAATTCAATCGTTGCGTTCATTTGTGAATCCTGGATTCTTGTTTCTTGTTCCAAAGTATAGTATTTAAATATAACCCTTTTCCATTATTCTGTCAACAAGCTTCAATAATAGATTTTTTAGATTTTTTTTTGACTGTTCATAATTTGAATTAGGTGTCAGTCCAATTTTTTGATGAAACGCGCACTTGCCTGGCCCCTTTTTTAAAAGAAATAAAAATTTAAAATTTTTGACCATTGGGGCTTGAAAAATCTTCGATTTTGGTGTATAGATTAATCTCAAAGTGATTTTTTCCAAAATGTAGCGAAGAATCTTGATGCCTGTATTAGTGTGATCCTGGAGGGAAGGATTCAGCTCCCAAAACAGTGGAGGTAAAGATGAATAAGCATTCCTATTTAGTTTTTGTCTTTGTGGGTTTAATCGGTTTGTTCCTGGTTTATGGTTCAGGGGAGAAAGGAGCCGATATTACCAGAGACCTGGATAAGAGAGGAAAACCTGCGGAAAATGCGGGTAAAGTAAAACTTGATGTCAATTTTGGTAAAATCCCTCTGTATTTTATTCATAATAAAGGCCAGGTCAATGAAAAGGCAGCGTTTTATGCCAGGACGTCACGTTATACCCTGTGGATTACAAAGGAAGGACTTGTATTCGACAGCATGAAGAGAGCGGATAAAGAAAATCCGAAATTCGAATTTCGAAATTCGAAACAAATTCAAAATTCAAATGTTCAAAATTCAAAACAAATGCAGAAATCATTAGAGTACTCACCAATCACCAAATACCAGAGGGATGTTTCGCGGTTTGTCTTCATTAATGCCAAAAAGAATCCTGAGATGGTTCCTGTTGACGAAACCAGGCTCAGGGTGAACTATTTTAAAGGAAATGACCGGTCTAAATGGCACTGCGAAGTGCCTACTTCCCAGGCGGTTTTGTATAAGAACCTTTACAAAAACATCGAT
>WVZO01000531.1:7587-7838 GCA_011772425.1 Candidatus Aminicenantota bacterium | reverse complement strand
TAGGTATGAAAATCCGGGTTTTCTTCCCGGTCATCTAGGAGTCCGCAGAAGACCAAACATCCCCAGAGATTTTCTTTGGGGCTGATGGCTATGCGGTGCCGGGCGCCGTCGCAGGTGAAAACTTTTTTTTTCTTTTGACGGGGACCGGAACGACGGAAGTTGGTCACCGGGATGGTTTCCGTTTCTTTATAATACGAAAGCAAGAAGTCGGTTAACTGTTCCAATTCCTTCTCCAGTGCCAGCAGAGCCGC
>WVZO01000531.1:7250-7496 GCA_011772425.1 Candidatus Aminicenantota bacterium | reverse complement strand
TGCGAAAATCAATGCCCGGGTACGATCCGCTTTGAATGTGCCGAATAACCTGCTGTGAAGAAACCAGGCTGCCGGGTTTGCGGTTAATTTCCTGGGCCTGCCCGTCAAAACTAAGCATCATAAGAAAACGGTTGAGATCGAAAAAATGAAGTATCTCATCGGTGAGCAGGCTGCCGTTGGTGGTGAGAGAAAATTTTAGTTTTTTCCCTCCTTCTCTTTCTTTTTCCTGGAAAAGAAAAACCGTAT
>WVZO01000531.1:6974-7134 GCA_011772425.1 Candidatus Aminicenantota bacterium | reverse complement strand
TTTTTTGAGCCGACAGTAGGAACAGTTAAAGTTACAATCATCGGTTATGATAAAAGCTAAGTTTGAAAATTTCATTTTTGATTATTTTCCTGTTTGATTATTTGAGAAACTTTTATGGTTACCTCTCTCCAGTGAGAGCACAATAGGGTTGCCCGGTTTA
>WVZO01000531.1:4949-6819 GCA_011772425.1 Candidatus Aminicenantota bacterium | reverse complement strand
GATACTCCGACAGCTTATCCTTTACATGAGCTTCAGCTTCTTTCTGCAGCCAACGGGCAAAGGGGGTTAAATCAATCGATGGGTTGTAAGTTACAATCTTGAAGATAACATTAAGGTACCACCATTCTTCTGCTGTATAATAGGGAAATTTCCAACAAAGACTTAAGTGCCCCAATTTTTGGGTTTCTTTTTTGAATGGGATGGTGGGCACCGTCGTGGATAAGGCGGGAATGATCAGGCGATTTTTAGCTGCATCAATATGGTTTGCCACACATATCTCGATGCCAATGTACTCGTTTACTCCTATAAAAGCCCATTCTTTTACGGCGCTGTCAATACCATTTCGAAGATCTTTGAACTTTCTTGCCCAGGGGGTGTCCCCCAGACCCGGCCAGTCCCAGGGATCCGGCCAATCGAAAACCACTCCCTCATCCGGCGGTATATCTTTCCCAATATCGTTAAATTTAATGTCTTCCTTAAATTCTTTTATTCTTTCTTTTTCTTTATCCGTTAGACATTTAAAGTATTCTTCGGCCGGAGAAAACGTAACGTCACCTATACCGGTAACTCCCGTTAAATCTTCCATATCCTTTAATCTACCGGGATGTTGAAAGTATTTATTCGGATATAAATTTGTTGATGCGTCAATACTTATGTCTATATATGCTTGTTTATAACCGGTTAAATGCGATTTCTTGATATCCCTTGCATAATGTGGGCCAACACAGGCATCCAGGATGATGTCGAAATTCCCTTCTTTCCACATACAAAACGCATGGGATACAAATCCATACCGTTTCGTACTGTTTACGGGGAGCATTTCCGGCCGAGACCGGTCTGATGCTAAAAACCAGGGATTATTACACCTCCCCCGGCCAATGAGATTTGTTTCACAGAGATATCCGAAAGGATTCATTCCTTTCCAGGTGACGTTAATGCCCAGGGCCCCGAGGAGAGTTTGTATAGCCCCGGCTTGATCAAAACAATTACAAAAGGGATGCGCTTTTTCCAGGAATGCTTCCAGGTTGAATGATCCCCCATTATATATCAAACCGTAATTGCTTGCACAACGATAACTGTCATACCTCAGACCTGTGCCTGAATGGCAGTAATTGACAATTCTGCGGATGACCCAACTTTTATTTTGGAGTCCGAGGCATTCTGTATCTAAACGACGCAGAACTTCGATCCAAACGCCCTTTTTATACATTTGCCCGGGATACCCGTAAATCCAGAAAATTTCTAATCGCGTTTTGGGTGGTTTGACAGTAAAACGCCTATTATCACAAAATAAAATCCAATTCATATCACCCCATATTCGTTTAAAATAAGTCGGTTCATCCCGGGGAAAAACAAAAAAGTCAACAATTTCTCCCGAAGAGTCCGTGCCCTCAATTTTTCCACTAAATATTATCCCATCCAACTCCCCGATTAAAATCGCTTCTTTACAGGCTCCCAAAGCCATAACCCTCACTTTCACCAGGAGTTTGTTGTATTTTTTATCGACGATTTCAGATACATCAGGTCCCCCGGATTCCTTTTCAAATATTTCAAATACACCCGGCCGTTTGGAACCATCCCCATCCTTTAAGTCAATACCGGGTTCCCAATTGGGGGTCTTTACCGGGGTATTTTCAAGGCAGGGAGTAATTTGGCTATCAATAGTTATGGAAAGTATTTCTACCTTCACCGGTAATTTTTCATCGCCATCTTCTGCCATTGGCCTCTCCTTTTTTGAAACTTATTTTTAACATAAATTAAAGAAAATTGCAAGAAGGGGCGGCAAGAAATCACTTGTGGAATGTGGAATGTAGAGGAGAAGCATTTACCCGTTGACCGGGTAAAATGCTTCTCCCTACCCCCCTACTTT
>WVZO01000531.1:0-4926 GCA_011772425.1 Candidatus Aminicenantota bacterium | reverse complement strand
TCCACAGTCCCCACGTCATTACCATTAACAGAACCAGGATCATTTGGAGAGCCTGTTCCTGCTGTGATTTTTTGCAGCTGCTCCAGGGCCAGCATGGCTCTCTCTTTTTTGCTTCCCAATAAAGGTGCATCATCGATGAATTCCCTTAAAACAGAGAAGCACGTTTTTGAATCTTCGATTTTTAATCGACTCATTTTATCTTTCCCCCTTATTTTAAATTTTCGATCCTTCGAGATTTGATTTCTCAAACGATCTGCTTATATTATGGTATAAAAATAGTAAAAAACATACCACTGGTGATTCAAAAATTATTGGTAGTGATTCAGGGCAAATGCGAACAAGCACAGTGCGGGGATTTCTTGCATCTCCCCTTTTTAGTCCTTGTCTTTCTCACTTTTTTATAGTACGGTTCAGGCGAGAACCATTGGTAATGGTTTTAATTCCCGCTTCAGTGGATCCAGGGCAAGCCCAAGTGCCTCAAGGGTGAAGGCCCCCAGTAATTTATGGTCGCCCTCTTCGCCAAAAATGACATCAGCGCCGCCTACCCTCTCCCCATACCTGAAAAAAGCAATTCCCTTCTTACGAACAACCCTGGTACCATTGGCCAGCCTGAATTCCTCCTCCGACACCGGCTTGATATTTAACTTCTCTAAAATAACCGTGGGAACCACAGAATAGATTGCCCCGGAATCAACCAGGAATTCCAGCTTCTCTGTTACTTCCGGGTTAGATGGGTTCCCAACCTCTATTTCCAAGACTGTTAGACCCATTAATTTCTCCTTATCGCATTAAATTTGGGGCAAATCAAATCTATTATTATATACATCTTTTTTCAAAAAAAATCAACCGTGAAGGTGATTTTTGATGCCGGCCAACGATAGCAACGATGATGGACAGGCAAATAACATTTGTGTTCCTTCGTGCTTTTTACCGCATTGTAAATGCCTTCGGGGCTAAAACTCCGCGGCTAAAATTAGGCTCGTTATCGGGCTTTCCGCATAGTTGCTTTTAACTCGATACACGTGTATAATTCATTCTAAATCACTGAGAAAAATAAGGAGTTTCCAATGATCAAAAAAACCGCAAGCCTATTTTTTATCCTTATCATTATTATTACTTATTCTTACTCACAGAAAAGTCCTGACGATTTTTTTGGGATTCACATCGGCGCAGACCGTACCCTGGTTAAATACACGGATATTATCAAATATTTCAGATATATCGATGCGGAATCAGAACGCATAAAACTGGTGGAGGAAGGCCAATCCACCCTGGGGAACCCTATTTTCGCGGCATTTATCTCTTCGGAGGAAAATATAAATCAGCTCCAGGAACTGGTCAACATCAACAAAAAACTGGCGAACCCGGATACCATCAGCAAAGAAGAGGCCCAGCGATTATTAAAAAAAGCAAAGGTTTTCGTTCTTATTACCTGCGCCCTCCATGCGACAGAAATCGCTTCCACCCAGATGTCCATGCTTTTTGCCCACAAACTGGCAGCCAGCAAAGACCCTTTGTTATTGGGTTACCTGGAAAATGCGGTGATTATGCTGATGCCCTCCATTAACCCGGACGGCAATATTATGGTGACCCAGTGGTACAACAAATATGTAAATACAGAGTATGAGGGATGCCGGATGCCCTACTTATACCATCATTACGCGGGACACGATAATAACCGGGATTTCTATATGTTGAACCTGAAGGAAACTCGTGTGGTGAATGCTGTGCTTCATCATAAATATTTTCCTCACATTTTCCTGGATATGCATCAAATGGGTTCCACAGGAACGCGGATGTTTGTACCACCCTTTTACAACCCTTTGAATCAGAACCTGAATCCGCTGCTTACCAGGGAGACCGATATGATCGGTACATTTATAGCCTTAAAATTGCAGCAAAAAGAAAAAAAAGGGGTTGCCAACTCTTATGGATTTGATGCCTACTGGCCTGGTGGTTCCAAGAATACGGCCTGGTATAAAAATGTGGTGGGTGTATTGACTGAACTTGCCAGTGTGCGAATTGCCTCCCCGGTCTATATCGAACCCAATGAGCTGCGGATGTCTTCCAAGGGTCTCCCGGAATACAAGGCACAGGTCAATTTCCCGGATCCCTGGACCGGCGGCTGGTGGCGATTAAACGATATCATGGCTTACGAGCTGATCGCGGTGGAAGCCCTGCTGGAGATCGCTGCCAAACATAAAGAAACCTTTTTGTCCAGTTTTTATAAACTGGGTATGACCAATGTGGATAAAGGCAGCACCGACCCGCCTTACGGATATGTGATTCCGATACAACCCCATGAACAGTGGGATATCCCGGCGACCTATACGTTCCTTAAGAAAATAGAAGAAAACGGTGTCCGTATTTATACCCTGGGAGCGGATGTCCGGTCAGACAATCATATTTATCTACGGGGTTCGTTTGTTATCCCCATGAGTCAGCCCTTTCGCGGTTTTATTAAAGTGATGATGGAACGGCAGCACTATCCTGAAATTAAATATATGAGAAATGGCCCGGTCATCGAACCTTACGACGCTTCCGGCTGGACCCTGCCCTTGCAGATGGGAGTCCATTACGTTGAATTACACTCTCCTTTGCCAGGGATGAAGCTCACCCGGGTCAAAGACCTGGATTACCCGAAAGCAGTCATCACTGCTAATAGTGAAGGAAATTATTACTGTATTCCGGCAAAATTCAACCGCTCTGCTGTGGTGGTAAACCGATTATATAAAAAGGGTACAACGGTTTTCCGTTATATTAAGGTAGGGGACAGTAAGAACAACGCTTTTCCTGTGAACCCGGGCGATTTCCTGGTAAAGGCAGCCGATACCAACGCAGAAGCAATGGAAAACATACTGACTGGAACGGGAGTCAGTATTAGAAAGATAACTATTGATAAGCCGGGCCATATCAAAAAGATATCTCCCCCCAGGATCGGGATTTACCAGTCGTACCGGGCCAGTATGGATGAAGGCTGGACTCGCTGGGTGTTGGATCACTTTGAATTCAGGTACACGGTTCTCCATAACAAGGACTTCATTGATAAGAAATTCTCTCAAAAGTATGATGTTATCATATTCCCGGATATGAGCAGGGATACCATTGTCAAAGGGACGTACAGGCCTTCTCGTTCCTATTATACCCAGGGCACTCCCCCGGAATACAGGGGAGGTATTGAGAAAAAAGGAGTTGAAACGTTAAAGAAATTTGTCCAACAGGGGGGTACCATTGTGTTGTTGGATTCTGCTGCGGATTTAGGCAGCAAAGATTTTTCCCTGCCCTTTTATAATATCATGCAAAACGTAAAGCGTGATGAATTTTACTGTCCCGGTTCTATCTTAAGAATTAAAGTGGATTCCGACGATCCCATTGGTTGGGGTATGGAAACAGACAATATCATCTTTTTTTCTCACAGTCCGGCGTTCAGGACACGGCCTCCTATACTCAAAAGTATCAATCGTAAGGTGGTCGCCGGTTTTAACGCTGTAGGACCCCATTTGTTAAGCGGCTATATCAAAGGTGAGAAACTGCTGAACCGGGCAGTTATGGTGATTCGCTTTGATTATTATAAAGGGAATGTCATCGTTCTGGGCGGCCGTATTCAACACCGGGCACAGACGTTTGGCACGTTTAAATTCCTGTTTAATTCAATCTATTATGCAGGGATGTGATAGTTGAACTTAGAAGGAAGAAGAAAAAATGACGTGTTGCCTCCGGCGGCCCTGCCGGGGGCCAAACTTTTAAATTCTTCCCTCTGGTATTGAAAAGTTGTAAAAATTTTTATTCACACAATACAGGTGAAGGGATTTGATCCCATGACATTGATCCGATGCGGATTTTGTCTATTTTTGTCTATTTTCCCGGAAATTTTAGGGTCAATTTTATTATTTTAGGTATTGAAATTTAAAGTTTAAAATGTTAAAGTATAAAAGTTTTATATAAGAAGGACTTTAAATATGAACGAAATAAAAGAGATCAGTAGTAAAAGCATTGTTGGGGCAATACGGCGATTGGTTCGGCTAACATATCTCGATTCCAGGGCCATGGTAAAGAGATATGGAATTACCGGACCTCAAAGTCTGGTTCTCAAATCCTTGATTGAGTCAGTTGAACCTTTATCCTCAGCGACGTTGAGTCGAAAATTAAACGTATCTCCCGCTAATATTACCGGGATCATTGATCGACTGGAGGAAAAAGGACTGGTTAAACGTTTGAAAAAGCAAGGTGACCGGAGGGCAATCCTGATAGAATTAACAGAAAAAGGGATTGGTTTTGGTCAACAACTGCCTGATTTGATAGAAAAGAAGCTGATAAATGGGCTCGGGGATCTCGATTCTGCTGAGATTGATAGAATATATATGGCTTTCAATAAAATTATTCAAATTATTGAAGGGGCAACTGAAGATACTACAGAAACATCTTATTATTAAATTATTTACAAGATAAGGGGATATACAATGCGTAAAAAAAAGGAGGTAGAAGAGCTTGGTTCAATCCGGGTAGAAATTACTGAGAAAGCACTCTTAAACCGGATAGGTGCAGCTCAAAACCGTAAAGTATCCACAAGAGTTAAGGCGGGAATAAAGAAAGCAATGGAGGAAGTCAGCCGCTATATTGACGCTAAAGCAATTTTCCGTATCCTGCCGGTGATAAAAAAGAATGGCTCTGTCGTATTAGATGGCGGCTTTTCTTTTAAAAGCAGCAACCTGAGGGTTATGCTTTCTCACTGTGATAGGGCGGCTGTATTTATGGCCACCATCGGCCCTAAAGTGGAGGAAAAGATAAAAGAATATATGGACAGCCATCCTCATTACGGTGTTATCCTGGATGCCGCGGCATCTACCGCCGCAGAAGAGACCGCCGAATATACTCAAAATTATATCGATGAGAAGTTGAGCCGGGAGGAAAAAACCACCTTGCGTT
>WVZO01000279.1 GCA_011772425.1 Candidatus Aminicenantota bacterium | reverse complement strand
TGAGTGCCTTTGTCCCTATACTGCCCCTCAGGAACTACCCTTCCGGTGGAAAAACCTTTGACCGGTTCCTTGAGGAGGTTCACCGGAAAGTCGCAGCCGCCGATGAAAACCGGTATTACCCCATAGAAACACTTCCTGAGCCTTCCGGAACGGGACCGATGGGACCGGGAACCAGGGAAAGTGAGACACTCTACGACACACTGCTGGCGGTTCAAACAAAAAAAATGAATAGAGATGACGGGGTATTGTCGGACGCCCAACTGGCTGAATTAAAGGCAATGCCCTATGGGTATGAGCCCTGGCACTCACCCGTTAAACTGGCCTTTACAGCAGTGGAAGCTGCCGACCGGCTCTTTTTTTCAGTACTGTACCGCCGTCGGCTTTTCAAGGAGGAAACCATTCGGCGGTATTTTGCTTATTTCAGGGAAATTATCGCTGCCGTGCTGGACAATATACATATAAGTTTAAACGATATTAATATATCTTATACCTTCCTGGAACCGGATTCCACCCTGCTCCGGGAAGCAGATGGCGATTTTGGATTTTAAAATCAGGAGGCTAAATCATGGGAATAAAAAATATTTCAAATATTCCAGGCGAGTTACTGGTGGCTGCCAACCAGCACCCCAGGGAGCGGGAATTCTGGTCAAAAAGTTTATCCGGCGAATTAACCAAAAGCATCTTTCCATACGATTACCGTCCTAAACGGATCGAAAACGAAGAGGAATTTGAAATTCCCCGGCAGAGTGTGGCGTTTGAATTTTCCGCGGACCAGGGCGTGGGATTGATGAAGTTAAGCACCGCATCCGACGTTAAGCTGCATATCGTCCTGGCAGCCGCATTGACCGCTCTGCTGGAAAAATACACCCCCAACAATCAGTCCGATATCATCATCGGTACCCCCATTTACAAACAGGAAAAGGAAGGGGAATACATCAATACCGTGCTGCCGCTGCGAAACCTCATAACCGTGGGGATGAGTTTTAAGGAATTGCTCCTCCAGACACGTCAGACAATAGTAGAAGCCGTGGAGAACCAAAGTTATCCCATTGAAATATTGGTAAAGGAACTGGACATGGAATACACGCCCACTGATTTTCCTTTATTTGATGTGGCGTTTTTGTTGGAGAATATCCAGGATAAAAAGGACATCTGGCACATACCGGTCAGCCTTTTGTTTTCTTTCAACAGGAACGCCCAGGCCATTGCCGCTTCAGTGGATTATAATCCTTTACTTTATAAAGAAGCCACTATCCGGCGGATCACCACCCATCTCACTCAACTGGTGCGCATGGTGTTGGACCGGATAGATACCTCATTAGCCGCCATCGATATCCTGTCAGAAGAAGAAAAGAAACAGTTGTTGATAGATTTTAACGATACAGAGACTCTGTATCCGAAAGAAAAAACCATCCATGAATGGTTTGAAGAGCAGGTTGAGAGAACGCCCGAGAAAATAGCTGTAGTTGGCAGTTGGCAGGGGGTGGCGCCCCCGGCCAATAAGAAGGCAGTTGGCAAGGGAGAGAAGAGACACGTAACGTATAGAGAATTAAACGAAAAGGCCAATCAACTGGCTTGTGAGTTGCGATTGAGAGGGGTGGTCCCCAATACCGTCGCAGCTATTATCCTGGAACCTTCAATTGAACTGATAATCGCTATTCTTGCCATACTGAAAGCCGGGGGTGCTTATTTGCCCATCGATCATGACCACCCGGAGGAGCGTACGATATCCATCCTCAATGACAGTGGGGCGGCCATGCTGCTGACGCGGTCCGGGCTGCTGGACAAATATTCTTTTACAGCTTTGCAGGGGATCAAGCACGCCCGTATTGCGTCCTATATGACACCGGCGAGGTCGCCGGCAGTGTTTGACAACATCCCCCACCCGGACCGCAGCCTGATCGATTTTGAAAAATACAGCCATTACATCGGCCATGCGATGGTCAAGCATGCCGTTTCCATCCAGGCCACCCGCGGCTGCCCCTACCAATGCGCCTTCTGCCACCGTACCATGGAAAAACGCAATATCCCCCGCTCGGCTGAAAATATCTTCGAAGAAGTCAAATACTACTATGACCGGGGGGTACGCCGGTTTGGTTTCGTGGATGAGATATTTAACCTGGATGCGGAAAACAGTATGAGGTTCTACCGCCTCATCTTGAAACACAAACTGAAGGTGCAGCTCTTCTTCCCTAACGGGTTGCGGGCCGACCGGTTGAGCAAAGATTATATCGACCTGATGGTAGAAGCCGGGACCGTTAACCTGGGATTGGCCCTGGAAACCGCATCACCGCGGCTGCAAAAGTTGATTAAAAAAAATCTCGACATTGAGAAACTCCGCGAAAACGCAGAGTACTTCTGTGCCAAACACCCCCATGTCATCCTGGAACTCTTTACCATGCACGGGTTCCCTACCGAGACCGAAGAAGAGGCCATGATGACCCTGGATTTTCTCAAGAGCCTCAAGTGGGTTCATTTCCCTTACGTGTTCCTGTTAAAAATCCATCCCAGCACAGACATGATGCAGTTGGCCCTGGAACACGGTATATCCAGGGAGGCTATTGAACGGTCCATGACCGCGGATTTTCATGAAATACCCGAAACCCTACCCTTCCCCAGGAGTTTTACCCGGCAGTATGTAGCAAAGTTTATGAACGAATACTTTCTCAACAAAGAACGTCTCCTTCACGTAATACTCATCCAGATGAAAGTGGCCACGGAAAAAGACCTGGTGGGAAAATACGATAATTACCTCCCGGCTGAGATCAATTCCTTTGATGATATTCTTCGCCAGGTGGGCATTACCCGGGAAGAGCTGGGGGATGCCAGTCTGGTGCTGGATGATTCACCCTTTTTGCCGGATTACAATGCCCTCAGGAAAAGCAAGTACACGGTCCCGCAGCCCAAACCCGGTGCCTTAAGGGTTTTACTCCTGGACCTCTCCGTGCTATTTAGTACCGGGAAAAGACAGATCCTCCAGACCATCGTTACCGAGCCCCTGGGATTGTTGTACCTGTCCACTTACCTGAGGGAAACCTTTAAAGATCGCGTCCATGTGAAGATGTTCAAAAGCAGGATCGATTTCGACAGGTATGAGCAATTGAAACCTTTGGTTTGCGATTTTAAACCCCATTTGATCGGTATTCGCACTCTTTCCTTTTTCAAAGATTTCTTCCACAAGACCGCATCTTTAATTCGAGAGTGGGGTATCACCGCCCCCATCATCGCCGGTGGACCTTACGGTACCTCGGATTACCAATTGGTGCTGCAAGACCCGGAAGTAGCCTTAACGGTTTTAAAAGAAGGAGAAATCACCCTGGCCCAATTGGTGGAGAAAATGATGGCCAACCACAACCGGCTCCCCTCGGAGGAAGTGCTGAAGACCATCAACGGTATTGCCTTTATAGAGGATAAGAACAGGGTAAGACTCAAGGAACAGAATCGCGAAATCCTGTGCCTGGATAAGCTGTCCGACGCTGCGGCCCGGCATCCTTTTCACAATCTTGGAACCACCAGCCGGCCGGAAGATTTGCTCTACTTAATCTCTACTTCCGGTTCCACGGGAAAACCCAAAAGCGTCATGCTGGAGCATCGGAACCTGGCCAACTTGCTGCACTTTCAATATGCCAACACCGGGATCGATTTTACCCGGGTCCTTCAATTTGCTTCCATTGGATTCGATGTTTCCGCCCAGGAGATTTTTTCCACCCTGCTGGTGGGTGGAGAGCTTTATCTCATTACCAACAATATGAAAAGTGACGTCCAGCAGTTGCTTGATTACATCGACCATTACAACATCGAGGTGTTGTTCTTACCCCCTGCCTTTGTGCGGTTTATCTTTTCCGAGCCGCAGTATATCGCCGCATTTCCCCGGTGTGTCAGGCATATCATCACCGCTGGTGAAAAGTTGATCGCAACAGAGCCATTCCGCAAGTATTTGCAAGAAAACCGGGTAGTACTTCACAACCATTATGGTCCGGCAGAGACCCACGTGGTCACCGCCTTTACCATGCAGCCCACCGATTCTATTGCAGAGGAGCCGTCTATCGGTTTCCCCATATCCAATACCTGCATTTACATCCTGGGCGAAAACCGCAATCCCAAACCTGTAGGGGCAGTGGGTGAGTTGTATATCGGCGGTGCCAATGTGGGACGCGGCTATTTAAACAAACCGGAGTTAACCGCTGAGAAGTTTGACCATGATTTATGGGATTACCAGGATTACCATGATAAAAAAAATAAAAGTTTTTTGGGGGGTCCAGGGGGGCGATTTTTCAAAAAAGCCCTCCTGGCCGCCGGAGGCAAATTATACAAAACCGGCGACCTGGCCCGTTGGCTGCCAGACGGTATCCTGGAATTTATTGGTCGGGTGGACTACCAGGTTAAAATCAGGGGTTTCCGAATCGAACCCGGGGAAGTGGAGCGAACACTGCTGAAGATTAATGCCGTAAAAGAAGCTGTGGTGCTGGACCGTACCGATGCCACCGGCGACAGGTACCTGTGTGCTTATATTGTCTCCGATGGCGAATTGGATACAGCGGATTTCAGGGACAACCTCTCCCTCAGTCTGCCCGACTACATGATCCCCGCCTACTTTATAAAGATCGATAAAATCCCCTTAAACCCCAACGGCAAGATCGACAAACGTGCGTTGCCAATGCCCAATGTACAGGCGGATGTTGAGTATATCGCACCTGAAGGAGAAATCCAGTGCCAACTGGCAGCTATCTGGTCAGACGTGCTCTCCATCGAACAGAGGGCCATCAGTGCAGACCACGACTTCTTCGAAATGGGCGGTCATTCCCTGAAGGCTACCATATTGATTTCACGCATTCACAAAGCGTTTAATGTAAAGATAACTCTTGGAGAAATGTTTGAGCACCCCACCATCCAGGGCCTGGCCAATTACATAGCCGCAGCGGTAAAAGAAGTGCATAAAACCATTGAACCCGCAGAAATCCTGCCCTATTACCCTCTTTCGTCATCGCAGAAACGGATGTATATCATCAATCAACTGGAGACGGAGAGCATAAACTACAATATGCCATCTGTCATGAAAGTGGATGGTCACCTTGAACCGGAACGGTTTGAGGGAGCGTTCAAAAAACTGATGGAGCGGCAGGAATCGCTGCGTACCCAATTTGTAACGGTGGCCGGTGAACCGGTGCAAAAAATTGTGTCAATGGAAGAACTGGATTTTAAAATAGCCTATAAAGATTATCAAGACCAGCCGGCGGGCACTATCGACCGGTTGGTGAAAGAATTTGTGCGGCCCTTTGATCTGGGTCAGGCTCCGCTGTTAAGGATTCAAATCATTAAAACAGCAGAAATAAAGTACTTCCTGATGATGGATATCCATCATATTATCGGTGACGGTGTATCCGTCGTTATATTGATCAATGAGTTTACCCGGCTGTACAACGGTGACGTGCTGCCGCCTTTGCGAATCCAGTATAAAGACTATGCCGTCTGGCAGCAAAAATGGGTGGAATCCGGAGAGTTGAAACAGCAGGAAGCCTATTGGCTGGAACACCTGGATGGGGATATCACGCCCCTCAATCTGCCTCTGGATTATCCCAGACCGGGCATGATGAGCTTTGAAGGCCGGTGGCTGAATTTCGAGATAGGCGCAGAACTCACCGAGAAATTGAAAAAGCTGGCCGAACAACATGATGCCACATTGTACATGGTACTGCTAGCCGCATATGTTGTACTGCTTCACAAGCATACCGGGCAGGAAACCATTATCGTTGGCTCAGCCGCTGCCGGACGCTCCCATGCCGACCTGGAAAACATTATCGGTGTGTTTTTAAATAACCTGGTGATGAAAAACAACCTTGCCAGCCATATAACCTTTATCCAACTGCTCCAGGAAGTCAGGGAGAATGCCTTACGTGCTTATGAAAACCAGGATTACCAGTTCGAAGAGTTGGTGGAGAAATTGAATCTCAAGCGGGATTACAGCCGCCACCCCGTGTTCGATACCATGCTCAATTACCAGAGCCTGGATATCGCGCGTGAAATCAAGCTTGGTGGTTTGACATTGAGTCCCTATAAGATGGAAAACACCGCTGTTAAATTCGACCTCAAGATAAATGCCACCGAAATCCACGGTGAACTGCATTGTACCCTGGATTATTCCACCAGGCTCTTCAACCCAGAGACTATGGAGAGTTTTATCGAGAACTTTATAGATATTCTCCACAAAACGGTGGAAGAACCCGGTATAAAGATATCCGATATTCAATTGATTTCGGAAGCGGAGAAGAATGAGATGATCAAAGATTTCACCGCGGAGATTGAGTATGAGTTTTAATCGCCGGGCCGCGAAGGGGTCACTGACCCGTAAAAACGAGGGAAAAATATGGTAAATGAGCGAACTATCCAGGCAAGGCTGTTTGAAAGCTTTGAAAAATATCCCGGTAATATTGCCGTCGAATGCCAGGACAACAATATAACCTACCGGGAATTGGACCGGCATTCCAATGACATTGCCGACTGGCTGTTAAACATGGGCATTGAGAAAGAAACCTTCGTCGGTATTGCCGTGAATGATAAAATTGCGTTAATCGCCATTATCCTGGGCGTAGTAAAGGCGGGGTGCGTATTTGTTCCGTTGGATTGTAATTATCCCGATAAACGGATCGAGGCCATGTTGTTGTCCTCGGAAACCTCCTATGTGTTTACCGCGGAATCGCTGCTGGAGAAGTTCAAAAGCATCCGCCGCGGTTTGCCCCCCGGCCTGGACATCCTCACCGTGGATGAATCCTTTTACCTGCCGGGGAGATCGTTGAATCTTCGGAGGCATGAAGATAAATACCGGCTCAGCGAAGCTGAGAAGACCAGGTATACCCGTCAATTATTGATAGACGGCTGGGGTATCGAGGGCCAGGAGAGGCTTAAGGGTACTACCGTATTTGTAGGTGGTGCCGGCGGTTCCGGGTCGCCTTTGATCCAGCAACTGGCCCTTTGCGGTTTCGGTACCATTATTATCTGCGATTACGATAATATTGAATTATCCAATCTGAACCGCCAGTCCCTGCACGATGAATCGCGCATCGGCATGAACAAGGCCTTGTCCGCCAAAATGACCGTGGAACGGCTGAATCCCAATATCAAGGTGATCCCCAGGCAGGAGAAAATTACCATGGACAACGTTTTTGATCTGGTAGGGGATGCGGAGATCATTTTCGACAACGTGGACAGCCTGGCGGTCAAATCCGCCTTATCTCACTGTGCAGTGGCCAAGGGCATTCCCCATTTAATCTCCTCCATGATCCACATCAACTCCTATGCCTGCATTTTCCATACCCCTCATACCCCATGCTTTCATTGTCTTTACGATAAAAAAAAGATAGAAGATATAACTAAAGCCAAGTCCCTTGACGGTCAATACAAAGTCATACCCAATTCCGTTGCCTCACCCGCCCTTCATCTGGCCACCGGGTTTGCGGTGAATGAAGCCGTAAAAATCCTCCTGGGATTTGGCAAACCCGCCTATAATATCTATTTCCACTTTAACCAGTACGGTTCTCCCGGCGTGCTTAATACCAAGGGGTACCGGCAGATCACTTATCCTTTCAGCGAACATTTCCGGGCAATATCCCGAAACCAGGGCTTTGATTGGGATACCGGCTGGCACGGAACCTACGTAGAAGAAATCAAGATCGAACCGGACCCCAACTGCCCGGTATGCGCCCAATCAAAAGTTTTTGCGGGGGTCCAGGGGGCAGTTTTTTCAAAAAGAGCCCCCTGGCCGCCGGAGGCATCTTACAAACCGGAAGACAAAATAAACATCTATTTCACCTCCGGTACCACGGGCCAACCCAAGGCAGTGGTGGGCAAAAACGAAAGCCTGACACACTTTATTGCCTGGGAGGTCAAGGCATTTAACATCGATGAAACGAAACGGGTGAGCCAGTTGACTTCCCAGTGTCATGATCCTTTTTTGCGTGACATCTTCGTGCCTTTGTGTGTGGGGGGTACCATTTGTGTGCCGGACAGCAGGGAGACCATACTGGACAGCCGGAAAATGGTCCGGTGGCTGGAGGAATCCAGGGTGAACCTGGTCCACTGTACCCCGGGGCTTTTTAAGGTTTTCGCTTCCGATGGTTTTAGCCCGGGGAGAAGATTGTGCCGCGGGACCTGGAGCATTGGTACCGGGTATTGGGAAACCGGGTACAGTTGGTCAACGTGTATGGCCCTACGGAAACCACCCTGGCCAAGCTTTTTTATTTGATCAAGCCTTCGGATGTCCAACGGGAGACGATTCCCATAGGCAGCCCTATTTCCGGTGCCAGGGTCATTATCCTGAACAAAGAATTAAAAATCTGCGGTCCCGGTGAAGTAGGGGAGATATATATCCGTACCCCTTTCAGAAGTTATGGTTATTACAATGACCCGGCATTAACCGCGCAAAAATTCATAAAAAATCCTTTCAGTGGCAGCCCCGGGGATATCATCTACAAAACCGGCGACCTGGGAAAGTGGAACAGGGACGGTCTTATAGAGTTTGTAGGTCGGGAAGACCGGCAGGTGAAGATCAGGGGATTCCGGGTAGAATTGGATGAGATCGAAAAGAGGTTGAGAGAATACCCCGGCATTGTCGAGGCGGTGGTATTATACCGTTCCACCGGCAGCGGCAATTATATTCTCTGTGCTTATTACAGGGGAGAGATTCCCGTACCGGAATTGAAAACCTACCTCAACCGGGAACTGCCTGATTACATGATACCTTCTTTTTATATTAAAATGGAAACCTTTCCCTTGAGTGTCAATGGAAAGATCAATTACAGAGCTTTGCCGGAGCCGGATGCAGTTGAGCGGGAGGAGTTTACAGCCCCGGGGAGCGAGATGGAGAAGCGGGTGGTGAAGATATGGAGCGAAATCCTGGGCCTAGAGAAAATCGGCATAAATGACGGTTTCCTGGACATGGGGGGCAATTCTCTCAATGCCATGAGTCTCACGGCGGGGATATACAAGGAGTTTGGCGTCAATCTTCAACTGGCTGCTATTTTTGAGAATCCCACGGCAGCAGAATTGGTTTCCCTTATCGAAGCTTCTGGCACCGGTATTTATCAAGGTATCGAGCCCGTGGAGGAGCGGGAGTATTATCCTTTGTCTTCCGCCCAGATGCGTATGTATTTACTCCGGGAGTTTGCCGGCCCGGACGACATCAGTTACAACCAGCCCAAGCCGCTTCACATAAAAGGTCGGCTGGAGATAAAACGGCTGGAAGAGTCGTTTAAACGGTTGATCGTCCGTCATGAAGCTTTACGCACCGGTTTTGAGACCATCGCCGGGCAGCCGGTGCAGCGGGTTCATAACGATGTGGAATTCGGGATCGAGTATTATGAGGTAGAAGGGCAGGGTGGGCTAGAGAACTTCATCCGCCCCTTTGATTTATCTCGACCTCCCTTACTGCAGGTGGGGCTGCTGAAGATATCGGAAGAAGAACACATCCTGATATTCGATATCCATCATATCATCTCCGACGGTGTTACTACCGGGATTTTTATCGATGAAATGATGGAATTTTACCATAACGAACCGATGTCTCCACTGCCCATCCAATACAAAGACTATGCCTTGTGGCAGCAGGAGATGCTGCAGTCGGAACACCTGGAAAAGCAGGAGCGCTATTGGCTGGAGGTATTCAAAGAGGAGGCGCCGGTGTTGAATCTCAGTACCGATTTTCCCCGGCCGGCGCTGCAGAGTTTCGAAGGCTCGCACTGGAATTTTACCCTGGAATCTCAACTGATCCGCCAGTTGGAATTCATGGCCCGGGAGCGCAGTGCCACCCTGTACATGGTGCTGCTGACGGCTTATACCGCCTTGCTGTACCGGTACACCGGCCAGGAAGATATCGTGGTGGGGTCGCCTATTGCCGGACGTCCCCACGCGGATTTGCAGAGGATACCGGGAGTTTTCATCAATACGCTGGCAATGAGAAACCGGCCTGACTGCACTAAAACGTTTGAACAATTCCTGGCCGAAGTAATGGAAAATGCCTTCGAGGCTTATGAAAACCAGGATTACCCGTTTGAAGAGCTGGTGGGAAAGCTGGACCTGCGAAGGGACCTGCAGCGAAACCCGTTGTTTGAAACCTTTTTTATTATGCAAAATATAGATATGACACCCATTCGGCTTGAAGGACTTGAAATAGAACCTTATCCCTTTGATGTGCCCACATCGAAATTCGATATTTCATTAAATGCACTGGAAACACCTCAGGGACTTTTATTCACTATAGAATACTGCACCCGCCTCTTCCGGCAGGAGACGGTGGAACGGTTCAGCCGCCATTTTGTAACCCTGTTGGCAACTGCGGCAAAGAATCCGCAGGCTGCAATCGGCAAGATAGACATATTATCCCCGGAAGAGAAGGAGCAATTGCTGCACCGGTTTAACGATACCGCCGGTGATTTTCCCGGTGACAGAACCGTTCATGAATTGTTTGCAGAACAGGCAGAGAGATGCGGTGACAGCACGGCCGCCGTCTGCAACACGCGCACCCCTGGGCCGGCAGCACATCACCTGACCTACAGGGAATTAAATAGAAAATCCGATGAGTTGGCAGCAGTTCTGGGGCAAAAAGGCGTCGCCTCCGGCGACATTGTAGGGTTGATGGCATCGCGCTCCAACGAGATGATCATCGGTATGCTGGGTATATTGAAAGCAGGCGCTGCCTATTTACCCATTGACGCCGGTTTTCCGCAAGAACGCATCGATTACATGTTAAAGGACAGCGGAGCAAGATTATTGCTGGCTGCGCCAGCAGCTCAGGTTAAGGTTGAGGTTAAGGTTAAGGAGAAAGCAATAGAGATAATCGATATCTCTAAAAAATCGTCTCCCTCAACCTCAACCTCAACCTTAACCTGCCAGGTTAGCTCTGCTAACCTGGCTTACATCATCTACACCTCCGGTACCACCGGGAATCCCAAAGGTGTCATGGTGAAACATCGGAATGTCATTAACCTGATTTTTGGGTTAAACCGGAACATTTACAGCCGATATCAAGGAAATTTAAAGGTTGTATTGGTCGCTCCGTATGTGTTTGATGCTTCTGTGCAGCAGATATTTGGGGTGCTGCTGCCGGGTCATACGTTATGTATCGTGCCGGAAGAAACCCGCATCGATGGTGAGGCGTTAAAGGAATTTTACCGAAGATATTGTATCGACATTTCAGATGGAACTCCCACCCACTTGCGTTTAATGGTGGAAGGTATAGAAGGATTTACTGGGCTTCATTTGAAACATTTCATTATTGGCGGGGAAGCCCTGCCGCGGTCATTGGTGGCGGATTTTTTAAATCAATTCGAGGAACCGATTCCTAAAATTACCAATGTTTACGGTCCCACCGAGTGCTGTGTGGATTCCACATGGTATGAAATGTCAAAAGAAACCGTTAATGAACTTCATACTATCCCTATTGGCAAACCCATGCCCAATCAGCAAATACATATTGTGAATCAGCAGCGGCAGTTGCAGCCCATTGGGGTTCCTGGTGAATTGTGCATCAGTGGTGACAGCTTAGGCAGAGGCTATTTAAACCAACCGGAATTAACTGTGGAAAAGTTTGTTTTAGCTCATAGCTCATGGCTCATAGCTGATAGGAGGGAAAAGAAAGCAAACAGTTCTGGAGAGCTCCCTATGAGCTATGAGCTATCAGCTATGAGCTGCCTTTACCGAACCGGTGATTTGGCGCGGTGGCTGCCGGATGGGAATATCGAATTCCTGGGGCGCATCGATCACCAGGTAAAAATAAGGGGTTTCAGGATCGAATTGGAGGAAATCGAGAAGCAACTAATAAGATATACATATGATTACAATGAAAAAGGGGATGAGCATGCTGAAAATATCTCTTCTCATGCTGTTGATGTCGGCCAAACCGGTGATAGAAATAAAGTCACTTATTGTTCCAGGTGTGTGCTTTCTTCCGATTACCCGGGGATTCATTTTGACCGGGACAGTGTCTGTAACATTTGCAGGGAGTATGAGAAATATGAGCATTATGCCAAAGACTATTTCAAGACAATCCATGATTTTCATCGACTGGTGGAAACGGCAAGGGCCACGAAGAAAAGCGAATATGATTGCATGCTGCTTTTTAGTGGGGGTAAAGACAGTTCCTATGTATTGTCCCGGTTGGTGGAAATGGGGTTAAACGTATTGGCTTTTACCTTTGATAACGGTTACATTTCCGATACTGCGTTTGAGAACATCAGGCGGATAACCTTTAGCCTGGGGGGGTACGTGGACAGCATCGTTTGTAGAACCCCGAAGATGAAGGAAATATTTGTTGAAAGTTTAAGTCATGACCATACAGTTTGCAATGGGTGTTTTAAAGCCCTTACCACCGTTAGTACTCGGGTTGCTGTAGAGAGAGGTATCAATATGGTTATTACAGGGTTATCCAGGGGGCAGATTTTCAATACAAAACTTCAAGGACTTTACCTCCAGGGTATATTTGACGTAAATGAAGTAGAAGAAAAACTCGTATTATTCAGGAAGATGTATCATTCCGGGGGCGATAAGATTTCACGTTTATTGAGTACTTACACTTGCCGGAAGTTTTCAGGACCTCAAGGGAACCGGGAACAGCAGGAAGAACATAGTGAAATCTCGATTGAATCTTTTACAGATAGGGTTTTCCAGGATATCCATTTCGTGGATTTTTTCAGGTATGATAATGCCTCTGTCAGTGAAATCAAGTCTTACCTGGAAAGTAAAGATATTTATTGGCAGCAGCCGGGAGATACGGGGTTTTGCTCCACCAACTGCACTATTAATGACGTGGGTATTTATGCATTCACCCGGGCATACGGTTATCACAACTATGCAGCCCCTTTAAGCTGGGACTGCCGTTTAGGAAAAAGTACCAGGGAAGAGGCACTGAAAGAAATTGAATTTGAACCGGACCTGCCAAAGATAAACAGGATTCTTAAAGAAATCGGGTATTTTGCTCGACCGATTCGAGATGCCTGTGTGGTGGACAGGGAAGACAAAAATGGCAATAGATACCTGTGCGCTTATATTGTTACGGGAAGATCAGTGACACTGGAAGATGTTCCTGGCAGCAGGGAATTAAGAGAATACCTTTCCCGTATACTACCGGATTATATGATTCCCTCATTTTTTGTTCCATTAGAGAAGCTGCCTTTAACTCTCAATGGGAAAATAGACCGGAAAATACTGCCTTCCCCTCAAATTACGGCCGCAAAAGAAGGAACGACTGCAGTACCGCGGGATGTGATAGAAAAAAAATTGGCCGTGCTGTGGTCCGAAGTATTAAAAATAGATAAGGAGAAAATCAGCATCGATGACAATTTCTTTGAGTCCGGTGGTCATTCGTTAAGCGCCACTATCCTGTTGAACCGGATTCAAAAATCCATGCATATAAAGGTCCCGCTGAGTGCAATGTTTGAAACTCCCACAATCCGGAAGCTGTCACAATATATAAAAACAAAAGGAATTCCCGGGGATCGCAGGGACTGGTGCACTGCCATAGAACCTCTAGAATTAAAAGAATACTATCCCCTCTCCTCGGCACAAAAAAGGTTATACATATTATGGCAGATGGAGCGGAGGGACATTAATTACAACATGTTGGAGGTATTTTCCCTGGAAGGCCGGGTGGACATTGGTCGGTTTGAAACCACCTTCCGCCGGTTGATCCGTAGGCATGAAAGTTTGCGAACCTCTTTTACCATCATCAATGACGAACCGGTCCAGAGAATCCATGACAATGTGGAATTTGAGATGGAGTATTATGAGTTAACCGCAGAGGAGAGAAAAAAGAAGCCAAAGGAGATTTTACAGGATAAGAAATTGCCGACTGCCAACTGCCAACTGCCAACTGCTTTCATTCGACCCTTTGACCTGTCCCGGGTACCGCTGATGCGGGTGGGATTGGTAAAACAGGACCAGCAAAAACACCTGTTGGTGGTGGAAATCCACCACATTATTATAGATGGTACCTCTGTTGGCGTATTTATAAAAGATTTCACTGCGTTGTATAAAGAGGAGGCGCTGCCGCCGCTGTTAATTCATTACAAAGACTTTGCCCAATGGCAAAACCGCCGCAAACAGGATGAATCACTGAAACGCCAGGAAGCCTACTGGATAAAAGAATTTTCCGGTGAACTGCCGGAATTGAACCTACCCCTGGATTTTGAACGACCTTCAAAACAGAATTTCGAAGGCACCCGGGTCTCCTTTGAAATCAGCGGCAAAACCACAAAAGCGTTGAAGGCGCTGGTTGTAGAGGAAGAGGTTACCCTTTTTATAGTGCTGCTGGCGGTACTCAACGTATTGTTGTGGAAACTCAGCGGCAGTGACGCCATTGTGGTGGGCAGCCCCATTGCCGGACGTCCTCATGCAGACCTGGAGGGTATTATCGGTATGTTTGTCAACACACTGGCATTAAAAAACTCCCCATTGCAAGACATTAGTTTTAAATTCTTCCTAAAAGAAGTCAGGCAAAAGACACAGGAAGCCTATGAAAACCAGGAATACCAGTTCGAAGACCTGGTAGAAAAAGTAATGAAGAAAAGAAAACCTGGACGCCATCCTATTTTCGATATCGTGTTTGTGCTGCAAAACATGGACATACCGGAAATTACCATACCGGGTTTAACCCTGGCTGTTCGCGATTTTACTCCCGGTATTGCCCAATTTGATATATACCTGGTGGCAGAGGAGAAAGAGGAGCGCCTTACATTCAAGTTGGGCTACAGCACCCGGTTGTTTAAAAAAGAGACCATCGAACGTTTCACTGGTTTTTTCAGGGAGATCATCGATGGTGTAATCGCCGATAGAGAGATTCGATTAAAGGACATCGAGATATCCCATCGATTGATGGAGCCGAATACGCATATTCTCAAGGAAGCGGAAGGGGATTTCGGTTTTTAAAAATATATTAGGCAGTTGAAAATGATTGTTGAAATTCCTCCCCCGGGCAACCGGGGCAATGTCACTATTCACGAGTTATTTGAAGCACAGGTAAAAAAAACACCCCGTAATACCGCGGCAGTGGATGTGGATGGTGGGAAGCTGTCATATGAGAAGCTGAATGAAAAAGCCAATCAACTGGCGTGGTTGTTAAGGAGTCGGGGTATCAGGCCGGGGACTGTTGTGGGGGTTTTATTGAAGCCCTCAATAGAGATGCTGGCCGTGCTGCTGGGCATATGGAAATCCGGTGCTGCCTGTCTGCCCATCAATCCCGGGATCTCCAACAGCCGCCTGGCCGCCGTGTTGGAAGAGGCGCGGGTATTTCTGGTGGTGGCCGATTCCGGGTTAATCATGAAAAAATCCTTTACTGCCGTACAGCGTCTGCGGTTGGTGGACGTGGATAGTGCCGGGCTTTGTATTACAGCGCCGCGGCCTGCTATTAAGGATTTTGACTCCATGCCCATGCCGGACCGCACCCTGGTGGACTATGACAAATACGCGCAGCACATCGGGCTGGCCCTGGTAAAAAACAGTATCACCATGCAGGCCACACGGGGCTGTCCATACAAATGTGCCTACTGCCATAAAATCTGGCCCAAAACCCATACCGCACGCACTGCTGAGAATATCTTCTCAGAAGTCAAGCATTACTATGACCTGGGAATCCGGCGGTTTTCCTTTATCGACGATATCTTTAACCTGAAAATTGAAAACAGCCGCCGATTCTTTGAACTGGTAATCAAACACGGCCTAAACCGGGATATTCACCTGTTGTTTCCCTCCGGGCTGCGGGCTGATCTATTGAGCAAAGACTATATCGACCTCATGGTGGAGGCAGGCACCATTCATGTGGGATTGGCTGTGGAAACCGCTTCACCACGGCTGCAAAAACTGATCCAAAAAAACATGGATATAGAAAAATTGCGGGAAATGGCCGGGTATTTTTGCAGTACCTATCCCCATGTGCTTCTAGATCTCTTCTCCATGCTGGGGCTTCCCTCGGAAACCGAAGAAGAAGCCTACATGACACTGGATTTCATCAAAAATATAAAGTGGGCTCACTTTGTCTTTATTTCCCTGTTAAAAGTCTTTCCCAACACCGATATGGAAAAAATCGCCCTTGAGCACGGTTTTTCTTACGATGACATCCTGGGGTCTGAGAACCTGCGCTTCTACCAGGTCTCCAGTGGTGGACAATTTGATGAAAGCTTTACTTTTAAATACCAGGCAAATTTCCTGAATCATTACTTTTTGAAAAAAGAGCGGCTTCTCCATGGGCTGCCTTTTCAGATGAGAGTGCTGACCGAAGATGAAATCATTAAAAAATACGATAGTTTTTTACCCGCAGATATTAAAACCTTTGACGATTTGCTTCACCTGGGAGGTATTACCCGCGAAGAACTAGGGACCGGCGGTTTCCTGGAAGAGGAGAAGGTCCGTGTCCCGCGTTTGAATCAAAAGATAAGAAACTCGTTTCCCATCCATCATCCTGATGAAGATGCCTTGAGGCTGCTGCTGCTGGATGTCTCCATGAATTTTACCGATAAAGAGTACCATCTATACGACCTGGTGGAAGCGCCGTTAGGGCTTATGTACCTGTTGACGTATATCCACAACACGTACGGCAGCCGGGTGAATGGCAAAATCGCCAAATCTAAGATCGATTTTGATAGTTATGATGAATTAAAACTACTGTTGGATGATTTTAAACCCCATGTTATCGGCATACGTTCTTTAAGCACGTACAGGGATTTCTTCCACGGTACGGTTTCCGCCATACGCCAATTTGGTATTACGGTACCTATCGTTGCCGGCGGTCCCTATGCCACCAGCACGTATAAGCTCCTCCTGCAAGACCCCAATATCGACCTGGTGGTAATGGGAGAAGGGGAAATTACCTTCGGCGAAGTCATCGGCAAGATGCTGGAGAATCATTACCTTCTCCCCGGCCTGGAGGTCTTGAGGGAAATTAAAGGTATTGTCTTTCGGTCTCACCCCCCTGCCTCCACCGGCAGCAATGTAAGAGAGGTCATCTTATGGGATCAGTTCAGCCGGCAGCTGTCCCTTCAACCCACAGGTAATCCCCCGCCGCTTCACTCTCCCATCGACCTGGCCTGCGTTAATGTTGTACAGGTTGATGAAGGTGACCGAACCTGGATGCAGGGCATCATGATGGAGCACCAAACCCTTCTGGACTATATTGCCAGGGGTTATTCATGGACCGACGGTAAAGAGCTGGATAGAATCGCCGTGAGTTTTCACAGGGAGACGAAGCAGGGAGATTGGGAGGCACAGGAAGCGTTCTGGAAACGAGAACTCTCCGGTAAAATACCCGTCCTGAACCTCACCGCTGATTTTGAACCCCCTGCCAGGGAGAACAGGGACGGTGGCAAAATCAATTTTGAAATAGGGCCAAAAGAGACAACGGCATTAAAACAAGTGGCCCGTACCTGGGGCACTGACCTGGATATCTTGCTCCTGGCTGTGTACAATGTACTTTTGTTCAAACTCACCCGCCAGGAAGACATCATTGTGGGCTGTCCTAGCCTCGATTTCCACAGTAATTAATTGACCTAACATTCTGCAATCGTGGTGCGATGAT
>WVZO01000033.1 GCA_011772425.1 Candidatus Aminicenantota bacterium | reverse complement strand
CTGGAGTATTACCAGGAAGCATTGACCATCCGTAAAGAGGTGGGTGACCGCGCCGGGGAGGCGGAGAGTCTCAACAACATCGGGGGAGTGTACTATGCCCTTGGCCAAAATCAAAAAGCCCTGGAGTTTTATCAGAAAGCATTACCTATCCATCAAGCAGTGGGAGAACATGCCAATGAAGCCAAAACACTTAATAATTTGATGTCTTGCCGGGAAAGCCTGAAAAATACACAATTTTCAATCTTTTACGGCAAGCAGTCGGTGAATGCTTATCAAAATTTACGGGCAAACATATCTGAGCTTGATAGAGAGAGCAAGAAAAGTTACCTTGAAACAAAAGAAAATACCTACCGCTTTTTGGCCAGTCTTTTGATCGCTGAAGGAAGAATCCCGGAAGCTCAACATGTTTTGGATATGCTAAAAGAGAAAGAATACTTCGAGTTTACTCGCAAAGACCGCTTCTCTACAACTTCCACCTACAGCCAATTGGATTTTACTGAATTTGAAAAACAATGGCTGGGAAAATACAAAAAAGTTACGAAAGACTATTCATCAATCTCTGGTGATTATTATCTCCTTAAAAAGAAAAAGATAAAAAACGAAACGGAAAAGAAGCGTTTGAAAGAGCTCGAAGCTTCACTTGAAAAATATCAAAAGGATTATAACCAATACCTGGCGGAGTTGAAAAAGGCATTTGATAATTACAATAAAACCGTCAAAAAAAGAACGATCAAAACCTCCGATTTTCAACAACTCCTCAGGGAGCGGCAGGCGACCCTCAGGAAATTGGATGAAGTTGAAGGTGGAAAAAACGTCTTTCTAAATTTCCTTGTCCAGAAAGAGAGGATAGCTGTTATCTTTACCACTCCTGATTCTCAATTCTTACGGTTCAGTAATGTAAGCAAAAAGAAATTGAACCGGTTGATTTTAGAATATCGGGAGGCGATTAATAGACGAAAAAGAGCGCCGCAAAAAGGAATGAATATCGGTTCCTTAAATAAAACCATCTACGGGAAACTTTATGACCATATCTTTAAACCAGTGGATGTGGAATTAAAGAAATACGGGGCTACTAACCTGATGATCTATTTAGACGGCCTTTTGAGATATATTGCACTGCCCGTGCTCTGGGACGGCGAAAACTACCTGGTGCAGCGGTACAGGATGGCATTGTTCACCCAGGCCAGTTTCGCCCGAATCCAACGGGAACCCGGAGAAAATAATAAAATCCTGGGCCTGGGAGCCAGCCGGGGCGGGGAGGGTTTTGATCCCTTGCCCAATGTCAAAGAAGAAATCAAGGGCATCGTAAATGATAAAGAAAAAGGTTTCAACGGCATTATCCCGGGAAAAGCATTCTTAGACAGCGACTTTACCAAAGAGACCTTTGTCAACCAACTCAAAACAGCCGCTTACCCCCTGGTCCATATATCCAGCCATTTCGTTTTCAATACCGGCGGTGAAACCGGAGACGAGACAAAGAGCCATTTATTAATGGGAGACGGAAGCCTGATGAACCTGAAAGAAATCCGCGAAAAAGAAAGTCTGTTTAACCGTGTCGAATTACTTATGCTGTCCGCTTGCGAAACAGGTAGGGGCGATGCCGACGGGCGGGAAATCGATGGTTTTGGCGAACTGGCCCAGCAATGCGGTGCCCAGAGCGTGGTGGCTACCCTCTGGAAAGTCACGGACGCAAGCACTAAAGACTTAATGGTAAATTTTTATCGAATACTAAAACAAGGAAAAGTCACCAGCAAAATCCAGGCCCTGCGTCAAGCCCAATTGGAACTGGCAGGGCTTGACGACCTATTAAATAAAAACAATTCTACGGTGAAAAGGAAAAGAACAAAATATGTTCACCCCTATTACTGGGGTCCCTTCATCATGATCNNGGCAAGCCCAATTGGAACTGGCAGGCCTTGAAGATTTATTAGGCAAAAACAATCATCAGGTGAAAAGGGAAAGAACAAAGTATTCCCATCCCTATTACTGGGGCCCCTTCATCATGATCGGCAATTGGAGATAATAAATGAAAACAAAAGATGGAAC
>WVZO01000695.1:3330-3703 GCA_011772425.1 Candidatus Aminicenantota bacterium | reverse complement strand
CTCCGCGTATGCAGATTGGTGTATTAAGTGCCAGGAATTCCGGCTCAGAGTGATTATCCGAGTTTATTTGACTGACACCTTCTCTCGTTGTCGACGCAGGACGGGCGCTAGAGCACGCAAGGCTTCATTAACAGCCGATGAGTCAGGGAAAACGTCCAGGACTTCGGGATCAATGACAACAACATTGGTACCCTGGGCGTATCTGGTTGCAGTAATGCCTCGCACCGCTTCACTAAAGTCGTATTCCTTTCGCATGGTGTCGCGATCCGGGTCAACTCGTGGTTCACTACTCTTCTTTTTCATATTTACTTCGCTCCTGTCTCGTGGCACGCCTTGCGGAAATCAAGCGGGTCCGCGGTGGCCGTTCGGCAAA
>WVZO01000695.1:2450-3296 GCA_011772425.1 Candidatus Aminicenantota bacterium | reverse complement strand
GGATCCCCAAATACTGTAGAAGCCTCGTCGAATCCCACACTGTGTTTTAGCAAGTTCAACTCGGCTTTCTTTCGATCCCACTCGAAGATATAGCCCATTTGATTTCCTCACAAGAACTAACATCCATATAAGACTATGCCTGGTTATTATTATATGAAACACATCTTCTTTATTCATCACATTGATAATAACCTAAAATAAAGAATTTTTCAACTTTTTTTTTAAAGAGCGGTGCTAAATAGGTGTATTAAGTGCCAGGTAAATTATTCACCAACTGTTACTGATTGCACCGTGCATATTTTCGGTAGAGAGCAGAAAACTTCTCCGCGTATGCAGATTGGTGTATTAAGTGCCAGGTAAATTATTCTCCTATTGATTTTCTTTAAGTTAGCGCTCATGGGAGAAAAGGAGCAAGATCGTCATTTTTTTCTTCATATGGCTTGATTTCTTCCTCGAATAGTTGTATAAATTAACTTCTGATTGATTTCTAAAAAATCATACCGGTAAATTAAGTTTGACCTACACGTAATTTTGAATTTTAAAACGTTTTGGGTTAAAGCCAACAATTTTTTAGAATTTGAAAAAATGGATAACGAAAAAAAACTTAAAGCGGTTATGGCTAAAAGAATTCAGGAGATAAGAAAAGCCCTGAATCTTAAACAAGGGGAACTGGCAGACAGGTTGGGTTGCAGCAGAAGCAACCTATCACAGATCGAACACGGGGTGTTTTTTCCCGGAGTTTCCATTCTGGATGCGTTGAGCTCAACATTCAACGTCTCCCTGGACTGGTTATTTAGGGGTCGAGGTTCCATGTTTACCTTTGAAAAAGAAAACGTTTTTGATTTG
>WVZO01000695.1:681-2431 GCA_011772425.1 Candidatus Aminicenantota bacterium | reverse complement strand
TCTGATTTTTTCACAAATTTTGGAGATGAACTACATCCAGATGATGAAGCAGCGTGATCCGGACTTAAAGAAAGGTCATATATTATCTCCTGAGGAGCGGTGCGGCTTGCACGGACATGCCCAATCCGAAATAATACATTCTTTTTTAACATCTTCAACAGAAGGTATTAAGTGCCAGGTAAATTATTCCCCAGGTAAATTATTCCTCTTCAATAAATATTTTTTCCTTTTTGGGGCTTAACTGGGAGGGATTTCGGTTCACTCAATCAGTCAACGTCACCACGCGGGCTTGCCCGCAAAAATTTTTTTTGTTCTCTTTTCAGCAAAAAAAATTTTTGTCTACTGTTGACAGATTGGGGGAGACGAAATATAATTCATCAAGCCCCAATAAGGAATATTATTGCCCATCCACAAATCCTTTTGAAGACCCAAAAAAAGTAATCGCCGATCTCTCATCGAGATATCGCTGATGTCTCATCGAGTTATCGCCGATGTCGCATCACAATATCGTCGATGTCTCGACGTGATATCGACGATGTCTCATCGCGTTATCGCTGATGTCTCGAAGCAATATCGCCGATGTCTTTTCAAGTTACAAACGGTGTTTATTTGCCTGAGCCATTTCTCTTTCATTTACGCTGCCGGACAACAAGGAATTACCGAATTACCCCCCGGAGAAACACTTTTTTCTCCGGTAGAAAACAAAAAAGCAAGGGTGGACTTTGGAAATTCTAAGCTTACTTTCATGGAATTGGGTTAATCACCTGGGTTATTTACCTGGCACTAGAATAGGCACCAGAATATAGGTCTTGCGAAATAGGTGGCCTTTTCGCCTGACAACTTTTTTCTTCGCGTACCTTCGCGTGTCTTCGCGGTTACGTCGGAAATTTACAAATTTACACGCACCGAGGACGAACTTTTTTATTTACAATCAACGAAAATTTTGATACAATGATATTATAAAAAAATCTAAATCAGGAGGGTATTATGGCTAAAAAAATCGTCAAATTTATGTTAGTTTTATTGATGTTAGCAGGGATATGCTTTTCCGCTTATAACTTCCTGGCACTTAAAGCAGAAGCTATAGTATATTGGCAAAAATTGGAGATGGGCACTGACCCGGTTCTCGGCACTCCATTTATCAGGTGTTGGAGTACCGGTCAGGCTTGTGTGACGGTGGAAGAACCTGCGCAGTAAAGACGAATTAACGCGGTCCCTTAAATGAGAAAGAAATGAAACGACAAATCATCTCTATTTTGCTGCTGCTTTTAGCAAGTAGTTTACCCGCCGTTGAGTTGGAGTTTATCGATACGGTGACTCTTACCGGCGGCGGGGGAGATGATTTCCTTAAAGCACCGGCACCCTTTGCTGTTACCGAAGATGGTTTTTATCTTGTCCCGGACTACAAAGACGCGGACATCAAAATCTTCGATCTGAAAGGTAAGTTTGTGAAGCGGGTGGGGAGTAAGGGTCACGGCCCCAATGAATTAATCCAGCCAAGAGAAAGTGATTACCTGGAAGGCCGTTATATTGTGTTAGATATGGGAAGACGGGCATACATGCTCTACACCAGGGACAAAGAATCCATCATCAAGCAAACCGACATGCTCCGTTCCATGTACATGGGCAACGATGTATCTTTGATGAAAGGTGATAACGTGCTGCTGTCCGGATACAAAGCCGACAAAGAAGGAAATCACTGGGAGTGTTTTACCTATGACTTTAAAACCGGTCAATACCAACACTTAGC
>WVZO01000695.1:0-665 GCA_011772425.1 Candidatus Aminicenantota bacterium | reverse complement strand
TTAGTTTGGACCGGGAATTTAAAGATTTTTAAGATCAATTTGAAATCCGGTCAAATCGAAACCATTGGTAACAAAACCGCCAATTACCGCCAACCCGTTGCCACTGACCGATTGAAAAAAGCCTTAAGAGAACGAAATACCACTGAATGGGCCAGGGAAATCAATAAATTTTCCCACATCATGGGGCTATATACCAATCAGAATTACCTGCTGCTGATGTACAATAAAACCCTGGAGAAAGGTGAAGTGACCAATTCCAGGATGCTCCAATTTTACTCCCTGCACGGCACCTTCATAAACGAAACGCAAATCACCAAAGGATCAGGTTGTGCACTTTATTTAAGTAAAGATAGCAATGATGGTATATTGTATAGGCTCACATGGGTTCCCGGCAAAGATGAGGTTGAGGAAACTTACCAGGTTACCCGCTTCAAAATAGTAAAACGAATAAAGTCTCAGATGTATTAAGTGCCAGGTAAATAATCCTCCAACACTCCAATACTCCAGCACTCCAACACTCCAGAGTCAAAATTAGAATTGCTGCCAGGTAAATAATCCACTGGATTTCTGCTCTCCTCTTTGGTAAAATATAAAATGACAAAAAATTTAGAAGCGCTAAACCCACAACCAAAAACCGGGCAGGAACACTTTACCTTTGACAACTC
>WVZO01000445.1 GCA_011772425.1 Candidatus Aminicenantota bacterium | reverse complement strand
GGATTCTTTTCGAGAAAACCACCCCCCTGGACCCCCCGCAAAAGCTTTTCATAAAAAAAACAGTTGAAGGCTTCCCCAAACGGTTGAAACACCATCCCAAAGGAACTTCTGCGGTCCCCACCGTCTCCGCCGCAGGCGTTTATTTGTCCGAAGGACGCCTTTTTACCCCACTCATATTAAATTCCTTCCCAGTTCAATCGCTTTTATGTTCAAGTCGACAAAATCTTTGGGTGCCCACTTTTTGATGTACTCCACCATATTTTCATATTGGATAATTCCCGTTAACTTCTGGGTCATGGAAAGGGTGACCACAGATGTTAATACGACATTTCCCAATTGTTTTTTGGTTTCATTGATGATGGGAACCTGGTAAATTTTCCATTTCCTGGTATCCCCCAATTCTTTCACCAGGTTGGAATCCACGATCACGATGGCATCATCTTTAACCCTGCTCCTGTAGAGATCAAAAGGAGTCTGAAAGGTGCAAACAAAGAGATCGATGGCATTGGCCTGTGGGAACAGGATTCTCTGATCAGAGATAAGGATATCGACTTTTGTGGGGCCTCCCCTGACTGTGGCGGTATAAGTGGGACTTTCCAGTGCGTATTTGTTCTCCATTTTAACCGCTATATCTACCAGCAGTGCACCGGCGGTAATAATTCCCTGTCCGCCGACTGCAGCATATCTTATCTCGTATCTGTGTCCGTTGGTTTTCATTTTGATTTTGCCTCCCCGCTTTTTTGGGCTGCTCCCCGGGCTGCAGGAACAATGTAATTATAGTACAGTTCAGAATATTCCAGGCGCTCCTTATCTTCCATGAGAACCCCAACCGGGTATTTATGGTTTCTATCTTCAGGTGCCAGTTTGTCATATTCTACTTTGGTAACGCTTCTGCTGGCGATCCAGCGGCCCATGGCAATGGGGTCTTTCATCTTGTTTTTACGCCCAAGGTTGATATGACAATTGCTGATAGCCTCTACCACAGAAAAGCCTTTGTGCTGGATGGATTTTTTAATCACCTGTTTCAAGGGATTCATCCGCACCACGGTTTCTCTGGCCACAAAGGAGGCCCTGGCAGCAATCAACAGCTCACTGGCCATAAATTTGGGTTCAATGTTGCCGTAGGGTGTCGTTTCGGTGATGAATTTTTGTGGTGTCAAGGGGGATACCTGTCCACCGGTCATACCGTAAATGCCGTTGTTGACCAGGATCATTTTGATACCGATATTTCTCCTGGCTGCATGGATCAAATGGTTACCACCAATGGCAAGGGCGTCACCGTCTCCGGATATCACCACAACCAATTTATCCGGGCGGGCTAATTTAATGCCGGTGGCAAAGGTCAATGCCCGGCCGTGGGTCACATGAAGCGTGTTGGTGTTGAAAAACGTGGGCATCCTGCCGGAACAGCCAATACCTGAAACCACCACGATGTCATCCGGCTCTATTTTAAGTTCGGCAAATGCCATGGCAATGGCTTTCATAACCACCCCAATTCCACATCCCGGGCACCAGGGGGTGGGAAATGTCCGATAGCGGATATACCTCTCATAATCTCTCATTTTAAAACTCCTTTATTGCCTGCAAAATGTCTTGAGGCGTGAAGGGAATTCCATTGGCCCGTAACAGGTCTCTTTGTTCTACATCGCACGGGGCCACCCGTTCAATTTCGTATTTGGTCTGTCCCATATTCAGTTCTACGGTGAGAACTTTTTTGATCCGCTTAAAGCGTTCACGAAGTTCTCGTTTGGGAAAGGGCCAGATGGTCAATGCCTGGAATAACCCCACTTTTATGCCTTGCTCCCGTGCTTTCTCAACAGCACTCACGGCAGCCCGGGCCGATACGCCAAAACTGAACACCATTATTTCTGCATCATCCATATAGTATTCCTTGTATTTAATGATATCATCCAGGTAGTTATAGATTTTCTGCATTCTTAAGGTCTGCATTTTCTGGACTGTTTCCGGGTCGGTGGTGGGCCAACCGTGTTTATCGTGTTCCAATCCATCAATGTGAATGGCATAACCCTCAAAAAAATCCACACGCGGACGGACCTCTCCCATTTGCCGATCATAGATATTCAAATCTTCAATTTTGTCTCCGTGTTTTTCCAGGATGGAGATATATCTTGGCTCAGGGATATCGATATCTTCATGGGCTTTGGCGATCACCTCGTCCATTAGTAGGATGACCGGGGTTCTGAATTGTTCCGCCAGGTTGAAGGCGCGGATGGTTTCGCTGTAAATCTCGTCAGAAAAGGCAGGATAAACAGCAATAATGGGATGGTCACCGTGGGTTCCCCAGCGAGCTTGCATGATATCCGCCTGTGACGGTTTAGTGGGCAAGCCTGTAGAGGGGCCCCCTCGCATCACGTTAATAATTACCACGGGAATTTCTGCCATCACCGCCATTCCCAACTGCTCCTGCATCAATGAAAACCCGGGACCACTGGTGGCGGTTAATGTCTTTTTACCTGCCAGTGAGGCACCAATGCAGGCACCAAGGGAAGCAATCTCATCTTCCATCTGGATAAAATCATACCCCAACTTCGGTAACTCAATGGACATATATTGGGCTACCTCGGACGACGGGGTAATGGGATACCCGGCATAAAAATTACATCCGGCAGCGATAGCAGCCCTGGCTGCTATAATGTTTCCTTGTAATACTTCTCTAGCCATTTTTAACCTTCTTTATTCATTATTTTTCCTGGTCTTCGTCGTAATTGACAAATATGGCAAGGTCCGGGCAGCGCAGCTCACACATCTTACAGCCGATGCAGTACTCTGGCGCATCGACTTTTGCCGATACCCCGAACTTGCTTTCAATGTTATCTTCCAACTGTAATGTACCGGTTGGACAAATGTCCACACATAGCCCGCAGCCTTTGCAGTACACCGGTACAAGGGTTATGATGTTTTCTTTTTTAGAGGGCTTCTTTTTTGCCCTGCGAACCAGAGCCTCCTCATTTGCTTTCCGTTCAAATTTTTCCATTTATTCACCTCAAACGACAAACACTATTTAATCTTCTATCCCCTGGTATTCTCACTTCAATATTGCTTACTTTTCATTTTAAAATCAAAATTAACCGCAGCATCTAACCGATTGATTTTTCCTTCCTGCTTAAATAGTTTTTATTTAACTTTTTACTATTTTTTCAGACTATGGATAATAGCATATTTTTTTTTATATTCAACCATTTTTTGAAATTTTTTTATTTTTTTTAACTATCACATGTCCTGAAACATGATCCAGGACACCTTATGACAGAGAAACATGTGCAGGAACGTGAACCAGGACGTATGTTATAAAAAAAAATACTATTCTAGGGGCGAAATATGAAGCGCAAATGCGCAAAAGGAGGTACAGAATGAGCCCATCGAGTCAAAAGATTTTTGCGGCGTTGGTGGACAAGTCCAAATCCACCAAGAAGTGGATGTTTATTCCGCTGTCACTGGTTTTTCACGGGATTGTGATCGCCGGTTTGATTGTGTTACCCTTAATGAGTGCGGATGCCGATCTGCCCCCTGTTAAAATAACACAGGTCTTCCTGACATCGCCTGCGCCTCCCTCGGTACCGCCCCCGCCTGCGGCACCAAAGGGAGGAGGCAGAAAAGGCAGCAAGCAAGCGGAAGAAAAAGCGAAAAATCCCAAACCCATTGATCCCGGGCGATTGGTCCAGCCGGTTGAAATCCCGGAAGAAATCGAAGAAGAGGATATTGGTATGCTTGGCGGCATGGAAGGTGGGATTCCCGGCGGCATCGAGGGCGGTGTAGAAGGCGGCGTGCCCGGTGGTGTCCCCGGCTCCGTACTCCTGGGAAAAGGAGAACAGGATTTCAAGGAACTGAGAATCAGCCCTGTCCAGAAGCCCAGACTCATCAAGAAAGTCAAACCTGTTTACCCGGCCATCGCCTTGAAAGCCCATGTACAGGGACGAGTGATTGTCGAAGCCACCACCGATATCTATGGGAAAGTGGTAAAAACCAGGGTCATCGGCGGTAATCCCTTACTGACAAAGGCGGCAGTCGATGCGGTCAGACAGTGGGTCTACGAGCCCTACATGATCAATGGGATGCCCAGACCCGTTATCTTCACCGTTACGGTTACGTTCGAACTGCAGCGCTGATCGGCCTTTGTAGGGGTTCGGCCGGCATTTCGTGTTCACCCAAAGAAAAGGATAATTATGAATTCTCGGACAGCCTGCATATATTTGACCGGAATCTGACAATTTGGTCCCACTTCTTATTCCTTGCCATTGGGAAGTGGTTTATTGTGGATAAGAAGTGGGGCCATTTTTAATCAAAAAATAGAGATTTCCTTGTTCTTTCATATGTCCGGCAATCAACCGGCTTTTTTCTCCATAACCGGTAAAAAGGTCAACCCGGCCGGGGGTGCGAATCGCACCACCGGTATCCTGGTTCAAAACAAATCCACAATACGGTTTCCATTTTTCCACCTGTTTTTCTTCATTAAATACCGGTAAATAGGTTTCAATGTAGCAGAGTGCGCCTTTGGGAAATAAATATCTATCCGTGGCAATGCTTCGAAAGGGTGTGACCGGGACTTCAAGGGAACCCAATGGTCCCTCATCCATCACCCGGAAAAAAACGTAGCTGGGATTATAACAGAAGACATCCTGTATCTTTTCCGGGTGTTTTTCCAGGTAGTCCCGGATTCGCTGCATGGACATGTTTTCATAAGATAAAATGTTCTGCTGGATCAGCAGCCTGCCAATGGCACGGTAAGGGTGACCATTACTGTCTGCATAGTTGACCCGCAGGGTTTCGCCGGTATCCAATTGTATAATCCCCGATCCCTGGATGTGGAGGAAGAACACGTCGAGGGGGTTATCGATCCAGGCGATTTCCAATCCCTGGCCTTCCAGCTTTTGCTGGTAATCGATCTCCTCACGGGAGTAGTAAGGTACAATTGTCCGGTCTTGGGAAAGCCTTCCCCGCAAAATCCTGGGAAGGCCTTTATGATTTTGAAAAAACGAAAACCGTGATAAGTTTACCCTGTAAAGATCGTCAGGTTTCCGGTACAGGGGATAACGGTAGACTTCAGAGGGTGCTAAAGAGCCCCTTAAATCCGCCTCAAAATAACCGGTGAACAGTACTCGCCTGGCAGCGCTGCGATAAAACCGGTAATTTTGTTTTACATACCGGAAAAGCTCTTCCGTCAAACCATATTCATTTAATTTGGCTTTAAAATCCAGGAGGCTTTCCTTCATTTGCTCAAGGGAAATTTTCTCTTCACCAAATGAAAATAAAATTCCTGGCGGCTGTTCCTTTTGTTCAACTTTCTCAAAATACCTCAGGCTTTGATCAATAGCCTGGATAAGGGACCCTGCATCGCGAAGGTCCTTGATTGCCGGTGCCGAAACCGGGAACAGTGAATTTTCCGGCGTCCATTCCACCGGTTTCTTAAGAACCTGAAACAAAATAAAAACTACCGCCAGTATTACAACCAGTATTATTAAGCCAATGTAAAAAAACTTTTTCATTTTATTATCATTGCAATACTGCCATTTGTTTTATAATTATCAAAGTTAACACTATTTGAAGGGTTTGTCAATAAGAAGTTTCAGAAGTGTCAGAAAGTCAGAAAATCAAGAAAAATGAAAACGGCTAAAAATCCTACAAAAATCCTCTTGACTTTTTTTTCCCAGTCCAATAGAATGGAATTTGTTTATTAAAAAGTGGACGGCGTCCACACCCTATAGGACTCGTTCATGACGTTTGAAAGATAACAGGCGAAAGAACTTTGTTTTTTTTGCGCGTTTCTACAGAATATTAATAAAATAGGAGGTTTCATGGCACAAGCAAAAAAAATCGAGAAATCGGAATCTAACTTCCACCTGATGGTGGTAAACCTGGTGGAAAAAGTGGTGGAGTTTTTTAGGGGTTTATTAAACAAGGATGTCCTGGCATTCTGTATCCGCTGGCTGACCTGGATTGGGCATGTGGGCATTATCGTGGCAGCGGCCCTGGGATTCCTTTTTGCCATTATTTATGCTATTCGCACCAATTCCTTTACCGGTTTCTTATATGGAATTGGTTGGGTGATCCTGATCTTTGTAATACAGTACACGGCCAAACGATTCCTGCCCGCAGGCGAAGCCCTGATCAAAAACAACCCCACACAACTGGGCTCAAAAGCGTTTCTGGACTGCTTTGGGTTCCTGATCATGATCGGCGGTATCATTGTACTGATTATGTCAATTATCAGTGCAGTCCAGGCCGGATCGATTCAACCCTTCCTCTGGGGACTGGTAGCATTCTTCTTCCTGGAATTCCTGGCATTGGTTTCGTTTAATCCTGATGAAATTACCATCAATATCGTCGAAGAAAATTCCGCGGGACAGGAGGCCATCGGTATCGTGACCTTCTTTATAAAAAGCTATATGAAATTAGTTCCCATCTTTTTCGGTATTTATATTGTCATAGGAGTAATAAAACTACTTATCGACATGATTGGCCTTTTTGGCAGCAATGTGGCTCTTGCATGGGACAGGGGCAATGCGGATGCTTTAGGAATCATCTACGGAGCCCTTCTCCCCTTCTTAGCCTACGTGTTCTTTGCCTTCGCTTACCTGATAATCGATATCATCAAGGCCATCCTCTCTATACCGGAGAAACTGGATAAATTGGGAAAATAGTAAGCAACATTACGAAGTTTGACTTAGCTGTTGGCACCTATTTGGGAACGTAAACATCCCAGTCGGTATGTTTTACCCCAGGCAAAACCAGGGGACGTGGAACGACGAAGCGGGTTTTGTGACAACCACTTCATATGTTTCTCCTTTTTCTATGTGAGTTATTTTCTCTTCCTTTTATCGGTCTGCCATTCATACACCAGTATTTGATACCTGCAAAATTAACCGCTACCACCACAGGTATAATAACGAGTTGAACCAGCAGTGGATCTCTCCGGGTTAATTCCGTGAGTTGTTTAAGTAAAAACATATTGAGCAAATATGAGGTAATGTAGACAGTAAAATATTTTAACAAGCGGCTTTTAAAAACCAATTTCTGCTCCGGTTTAAAAACCCACAGGAAGTTGATTATGTAGGTCAGCAGCACGCCCAACAGCCAGGAGAGCGAAAAGGAGACCAAATAATGAAGACGGATGACTTTGAGTAAAATAAAATAAAACAAAAAGGTGAACACGGCATTGAAGGCACCTACAAAGGAATATTTAACGAAATGCAGGAAAAATTGGCGGTTGATTTGGATTTTAATCATAGATTTTCTCGATAATATAAGGGGGACGGTTGCGAACCTGGTCCAGGGTTCGCCACAGGTATTCGCCGATAACTCCCAGCATTAACATTTGAATACCAGATAATATCAGTATCACAATCATAAGTGGTGCCCAACCAACAGCAGGGATTCCACCAAAAATTTTGGCAAAAAATATAATCAACGCATATAAAAATCCTCCCAGTGCCAACAACATACCCACAATGGAAATCAATCGCAGCGGAAGGTAAGAATAGCTCATCACACCGTCAATTAAATATTTAACTTTTTTGGAAAAGGTCCACCGGGATTTTCCCACCTCTCTTTTGCTCCTTTTGTAAGGAATAAACTTTATTTCATAACCCGGCCACAATATTTGTCCCTGCCAGAAGGGATTGGCTTCGGGTCTGTCAAGAATAATTTTCTTGACTTTATTGCTAATTAATACATAATCAAAGCCGCCAACAGGCATGTTGGAAAAACTCAATTTTTTAATAATACCGTAAAACAACCGGGAGGTCTTGCGTTTCAAAAAGGGTTCATCCCTGGAGCTCCGGCTGCAGACCACCACCTCATAGTTATTTTTATAAAAGTGATCCAGCATTTGATTAATTAATTCAGGGGGGTCCTGTAAATCTGCTGATATATTAATCATGCACTTCCCTTTTGCCAGTTGGTAACCGGCCCTGATGGCAGAGACCTGGCCGAAATTTCGAGTAAATTTGATAATTTTAATATTTTCTTCCGGGTACTCCTCCTTTAACTGCATCAACTCAGCCAGGGAACCGTCCCCGGACCCATCATCCACAAAAATAACTTCACTGTTCTTGTCCTGGTTACGGGCAATCACCTTATTCCGAAGGGTGTGATACGTTTTCTTCAGTGTTCCCTCGTTAAAAAATACCGGGATGACAATGGAATAATCAATGGATTCGTTGGCCTCGCTGCTTACGGTTGTCATGTTATTTTCATCGACTTTCACTTTCTTTTTATATTACCTTAAATAAGTCTCAGTAAATTTTCGTTTTCTTACCACTCGTGCAGGATTTCCTACCGCCATCACGTTGGCATCGATATCATTTATTACGATGCTTCCAGCACCCACCAGGGTGTTTTCGCCGATTTTTACTTTTTCGATAATAGTGGCGCCGGCCCCCACAGCCGCTCCCCAGCCGATGTTGACACCCCCACATATTACTGCACCTGGAGAGATATTAACAAAATCCCCAATCACCGCATCATGTTCTACAATTGCCCCGGTATCGATTATACAACAAATGCCGATTTTAACCCGGTTCCAGATAACAGCGTTGTGGGCCACAGCCGTTCCGCGTTCCACCACTGCATCCGGGCTGATAAGCGAATGGGAAGAAATCACCGCTGCCAACCGCTCCCTGCTATGTCCAGGGCTGTTAACCACCTGGTAAATCCTATGTCTCACCGAATTTTCACCCACAGCAATATGGTAATACTTCTCCTGGAGAGCGGTGCTCCCGGTGTAATCCTCTATATCCCCCAAAACCGGGTAATTGTGGAGGATGGTTCCCGGTTTTTCAGTGGAGATATAACCCAATATATTGAAATGACCCTGCTCCTCTATTATGCCAATCAATTTAGAGGCATGGCCTCCGGCTCCGAAAATAATAAGCTCTTTTTTTTCCATAACCTGTGGTTCGTCCGTTTACTGTTTTTTCACGATTTCACAAATTCTGTCCACATCGGTTAATTCCAGTTCACCGTACAGCGGTAGACACAAAATTTGCTGGCTCAGTTTTTCCGCCACCGGCAAATGACCGGGTGATGCCGAAGGGAGGTGACGGT
>WVZO01000008.1 GCA_011772425.1 Candidatus Aminicenantota bacterium | reverse complement strand
ACACCGGTCATCGACAGAACGTACCCGCTGAGCGAGACCCCTGAGGCCTTCCGGTATCTGGACGAAGGACACGCCCAGGGAAAAGTCGTCATAACTGTGGAGCATAATAACAAAACCTAACAAATAGGAGAAATACTTATGAAAGCGATTGTATATGAAAGATATGGGTCTCCCGATGTTCTTGAATTAAAAGAGGTAGAAAAACCTGCTCCCAAGGACAAAGAAATATTAATAAAGAACCATGCCACAACAGTGAATTACGGGGATATTGTCGCCCGGAATTTTAAAAACATCCCTTTACGCGAGTTCCACATGCCTCTCCCCCTCGTCTTCCCCTCAAAAATATTTTTCGGGATGAGAAAACCAAGAATTAAAATATTGGGCAGTGTGTTTGCCGGGGAGATAGAAGCCGTAGGCAAAGATGTTAAGCGGTTCAAGAAAGGAGATCAGGTCTATGGATATCTCGGTCAGAACATGGGAGCTTATGCCCAGTATCTATGTGTGCCTGAAAAAGGGATAGTGGCAATAAAACCCGCCAATACAACCTATGAGGAAGCTGTGGTCCATCCTTATGGGGCCGTAATGGCCGGGAGCTTGCTTAGAAAAGTAAATATCCAGCCAGGACAAAAGGTTTTGGTCAATGGAGCCAGTGGAGGGATAGGTTCAGCGGCGGTACAGCTTGCCAAATCTCACTATGGGGCGGAAGTTACCGGGGTATGCGGTACCCCGAGATTGGAATTTGTGAGATCTCTGGGAGCGGATAAGGTCATCGATTACACCCAGGAGGATTTTACCACACAGGGTGAGACCTATGACCTTGTTTTTGACATACTGGGCAAGAGTTCCTTTTCAAAAGTTAAAATCTGCCTGAAGCCAAAGGGGCGCTATCTATTAGCCAGCTTTAAGATGGGAAAGGTTTTGCAAATGTTGAGGACCAAATTCACTGGCGGCAAGAGGGTAATATGTGCACTGGCAATGGATGGAGGGGCTGAAGATCTCGTTTTCTTCAAAGAACTAATTGAGGCGGGAAAGATAAAATCGGTTATTGATAAATGTTTTCCGTTGGAACAAGCTGCCGAGGCTCACCGGTATGTCGAAGAAGGACACAAAAAGGGAAATGTCGTCATAACTGTGCAACATAATAACATAAAACATGAGCTCCCACACTGAATAGAAAATAGGAACAGGCAAAAAAAATTGACTGGGTAGGTTTGTCTAAAGTCAGGATTTCTCGCTTAGGTACTGCGTTAATTCGGATTCTAATTCCTCGATTGAGGGCAGACTGGATTTAAATTCTTCCGGGATAGCATGGGTTAGTTTATAGTCGGATACTCCAATCGGTTTATTTATATCGCGAAGCGAATATTCGGCAAGAACTTTGTCTTTTGTGCGGCAAAGAATAATACCTATCGACGGATTGTCATTGTTACCCTTTAAAAGATCGTCCACTGCCGACAGGTAAAAATTGAGCTTACCAGCATATTCCGGTTTGAATTTCCCTCCCTTCAACTCGATCACAACATAGCACCTTAGCTTAAGATGATAAAATAACAAATCAATATAATAGTCATTCCCGGAAATCTCCAGATGATATTGCCGCCCCACAAAGGCGAAGCCTGCTCCCAATTCCAGGAGGAACTTTGTAATATGGTGGGTCAATTGTTTTTCAATTTCTCGTTCCTCGGCATCATTCTCCAACATTAGAAAGTCGAAAAGATAAGGATCTTTGAGTGTCTGCCGGGCAAGGTCGGATTGTGGTGAAGGAAGTGTTCGGGAAAAATTGGAAACACCTTTTCCCTGCCTGTGATACAGACCGCTCTCTATTTGATGAACCAGGATATTCCGACTCCATCCATGTTCTACGGTTTTATGGATGTACCATTCACGTTCAGCGGGTTCTTTGATTTTCTCAAATATAGCGATATTATGGTACCAGGTAATTTGTGCAAGCACCTCTTGCACAAATTTTCTTTTCGGGTAGTTCTGCGCAAATGCTCTCATATATTTGAGATTACGCGGCGAAAAACCTTTCATACCAGGGAACTCTTGCTTGAGGTCTGTTGATAGCCGCTCGATAATCTTTGCGCCCCATCCTTCTTTTTCCTGGCGCTCCAATATCTCCTTACCAATATCCCAATAGAGAAGTATCAACTCAGTGTTTGCAGAAATTGCAGCTTTTAATTGGCTTTCCTTTATTCTTCGCTTCAAATCCCTCAAGAATTCCGTATAACCTTCCGGGAGTAGATGCAGTGACGTATGTTTCTTTTTCATAGCCAGATATTAAAGCATTTTCTCTATTATGTCAACATGGTAATCTTTCTGTTGACGGGATCGCGTCTCAACATTGGACATTTCCGCTGCCTTTTGTCAAATGTTGAGACGTGACCCCTTGAAGACCCCTTGAACTTGAAGACCCCTTGAATTTTAGCGCCGTGGGCCTATTCATAATGCAGGGCATCAATGGGATTGAGCCTGGACGCCTTGCGCGCAGGATAAAGACCAAAAAACACTCCCACTGCCCCTGAAAAGAAAAAAGCAAGAAACGTAATAAAGTGCCACGATTTATCGCTTATAAACTTCTCGTTGAAGGAATTTGAACGCTGCATAATACCAAAATACCAGCCAGGTCACCAACATCAAAGCGACAGTATTTCGCCCCAAAAATACCCACAGACCAAGTGTCATTACATTTGCGGGAATCATTATTTGATAAATATTAAAACCAATTATGGCTGTTGAGATAATCAAAATATATAAATATAAGTCAGGCCTGATAGACACAATTGCAATATAGTTATACAGATCTACCCCCAACATTGTGGCCTTAAATTGCTGAAATGCACGGATCGCCTGTCGGATATCCCGTCTTTCATCGTTTCTCACGGTTTCAGCTAAAGCAATGATCGTTTGGCTGGTATTGCACCCGCAAATTACTACGGCTACCAATATAAAGAAAAGGTCTGAGACCAGATAAATCAATTGATTTGTACCCGAAGAACTTACTTTATCAATACCACCCATCCAAGTAAATCCTAAAGCTACAACACAATGCCAGAGCAAGTAAAAAATAGACGTTACAAACCCTCCTGAATGCCACCGGTCTTCATTTGCTGCCACAGCAAAGGGGAGCGTGATCCACCAAATGAACGCACTTCCCACACCGACTCCCCCCAAAAATATCATCATTGGTTGATCCATTGATTTTGTAAAATGAAAGAGAAAAGTCAACAGCATGACTGCTGCATACAGTAAAGCTCCACCTATGCGAAATATCATTTTATGAGGAAATTGAATCGGCCATTTTCTCAAGATGAATTTAAACCAAAACTTTAGAAAATCTTTGCTTGGCAGCATTCTCCTTGCGCGTTGAAAAGGAAGGAAAATTCTTGGCGCCATTGTGACCTTGTATAGTCCATCCAATGCGACAGCTTCAGTCAACAGAACCGGATTCTGCGAAAAGGAGCCAATTCCCCTGGTATTGATGGGAGCGCCTTTTTCAGATAATAGTGCTGTTATCCGTTCCTGAAATTCTATAGGTACCCTCTTACCTACAAAATAGGCCAATTCTGCTAGGCTAACCGAACCCTGGCTTCCCCCTGCTTCTCCCTTGAGGCCTTCCACCAGGCTGGCAGTAAATATCCCTTGCTGCAAATAATCATCCCTGCTGTTCCCGAAATATTGGTCTTCCAAAGAAACTTCCCCCGGACTGGAAGAAAGAAATATCGACCACCCCCTGGTTAACTCTTTTAAATCTTTATACTCTTCCGCTGGTTTGTCTTTAGTGGTGGAACTCTGACAGCCATCCAATATCATAACTTTTTTTCTAGATGCACAGCCTGCGGCCGCTTCTTGTAGTTCACTGATTTTAATTTTCTCTATCCCCTTTGCGGTTTTTGCATCGCTAACTGTGAGCAGGACCGGTTCTTCATCTGTCAATTCCCCATGTCCGGAAAAGTAAAAGACAAACGTATCCGATTCCCCGGCCAGACCAGCACACCTTTGAACTTCTGATAAAATGCTTTCACGGTTGACTTCATGTGCATCCATAGGCAATTCAATTCCCCATGTGTGTTCTTGCTGCTTTGCCCTGGTTTTATTGATAGAAGGCCAGACCAGTGTTTTGATGATAGTCCTCCTATCAGACCACAAATTTTCTAATGTCTCGGCTAAAAGAACCGCATCATTGACAGCACATTGGAGCGGTTTTAAGTCTTTGTAGCCGTCTATCCCCACTATGACGGCGACAACCCCTCCTCTCTCGTGTATCTCCAACTCCGGGATGATCTGCGTAGTAAGAATTTTTTCCTTTCTTTTCTTTTTCAGAACTTTTTGAATCTCTTTTTCTACCTTTTCCAGCGGATCATTTTCTGAAATCTGTACTTTTCTACCGGTTTGAGGGTCGGTTATAGTAATTAAAGTATCCTTTCTTTTTTTCTTGATGTTTTTTAGATGGGAAGCCAACATGATAATCGTCTGAGATGCAAAAAGTGTAACTGTGATAACTTGCAAAATCAACCCTAAATCTCCATCTCTTGTGGATATTTCGGTGTCTTTCTTTGCGGTTAGCTGAACTTTTGCCGCTTCCCCCAATTCCCGTTCCAGTTCTTCTGCGATTACGGCAGCATCGCTGCTGTCCCCGGACAACACTTCAATTGTTAACTTCATCTCTTTGCTTTTGCCCATTAACCCTCCTGGTCATTGCATTTATAATACAGATTTTATTTTATAAGAAATAGACTTCTAATTCAATAAAAAAATTTTTTTTATCCTTTTTATGCTCTTTCTGTTGGATTAAAACTTGGGGACAATTTTTATATTAATTTTGGTTTTCATCGCTTTGTATTGTCCCTTATTTGTCATAAACGCCAACTCATAGGTGCCCAAAAACCCCGGACCAGGCTGCCAGTAAAAAATGCCTCTTTCCGCATCAAAACTCGAGCCTATTGGAAGTGGTTTCAGACAATCTCCTACAACCATAGAGCCTGTCCACTGGCGGGACGAGGCATTTTTTGGTGTTAAATGAACCTCTATTCGTTCCAATTCTTTGATTTCAATGGCTATAATGCCGTTTTCGTCAGGGGAAATGATCTGTGGTTTGGTATTTTTATTATAACCCTTTCTTATCCAGATAGGGCTGGAATAATCGATAAGAATATCCCGGATGGAATCTGGGAACAGGCAAGCCTGTTCCCTACACACCCTGCCCCCTGCCCCCTGCACCTTGCTTTCTCCTGTATTTTGAATAGTAAAATACCGGCTGCCGATGCCGTCGGTGTTTCTGGCATTGTCCATGGCTGTCCACTGGATGGTATGGACACCATTCTCATAAGCAGTAGTGTCTAAATAAAAATAACCCACCGCTCCATTGCTATTGACATAACCGGGAAAGAGATTGGCAATATCAGGTCTATAATTATTGTAAGTAGGATGTCCGATATTGACGCCGTCTACAATCACATTTATTGTGGAGCCATCCGTAGGGATACTGTTGGGCTGCGGGGTTAATACCCAACCCCAGTTGATAAAGCTGCCGCCCGATGCCGTACCACCCTGGGTCGGAGTATCGATGGCGCCAAAGGGTTTAACCGCATTGGCATTGTCACAGGTGATGGTTTTGGTTCCCAACGTTACCTGGTGACCGGTGTTGTCCACAGCAACAGCATGAAATGTAAAAGAACCGTTTCCTCCATTGGGCAGAAAATTGGTTAGCATCATGTAACCCCATCCGGCTTTGGAATTATTGGGGTAACCGGGATAGGCTGCTTCTATATCCGGCCGTGCACCTTCTACCAATACCGCATCCCCGATATATACAAGACCACCGCCGGCTTCGCGGTATATTTTTACACTGGAAACCTCACTGTCATCCAGCGCCCAACCGGTGACAGGAACGCTGCTTCTCACGGTTGATCCATCCAGGGGGGTATCAAAGCTGCCAAAGGGTGGATTATCGGGCAATGTACCACCGCCACCGTTGCTGCCATCCCAGCCGGCGATTCGTGCCAGCAGCCACCAGAACGCCCTGGCTTTATTTTCACAGCTTTCATACGTGGTGTGACCACCCTCGTCACCATGATACTGGGGATGCTCCATGGGAATACCATTTTCCATATATTGCTGACCATTGTACCAACAGTCAAGGTCTGCAAAATCAAATAATATCTTATTGTTATTACGACAGTACTGCCGGATCTGATTGTTTCGGTCATACCGGTTCTGTTCTTCACTCTGGGCATTGCCGGTCATATATATAAATGTAACATTGGGATATTCCTGCTCCAATTGGGCCATTGCATTCAGATACGACTGAACTTCCGATTGGGAGTAGTAATCCACCTGGCTGCACCAGGCCCACAGCGAAATATTGACATCATAACTGTTTAAAACAGACCGCGTAATATTTAAACCATAACTGCCTTCCCAGTACAAATCCGGTGTGACATAGGTTTCACAATAATCATCGAAATATTGACCATCCATCAAGCTTAAATATTGGGTTGTCTGTGGGACATTGCAATTATCAGGATAAAAATTGTACGTTGAGTTGGCATTGGACAACCGTTCAAGCCCTACGGTTATCTGTTCACCGTGAGAGGTATGGGCATAGTGTATTTTCAGCATACTTTTTACCTGGTTGATCCAGGTGTCCGGGATTTTGGTAATATCCGTGCAGGTGTGATCGATAATGATCCCCTGGGAGAAAACCGAACCAGGCCCGGAAATAAAGAATAATCCAATTAATATCGGAAAAAGCAGAGAGTGTTTTATTTTTAATATAGGTTTAAGATGACTCATTATGACCTCCGCAATTATTTTCATCCATTAAATTTACAGGAAGAGCAAAACCGGGAGACAAACGCCTCTCATCTTGAGATAGACATCTCACCTTTTGAGACATTCAACTCAAGTTTGTAAACACTTATTTTTTATTATGGGGCATTTGTCTCCCGCAAGATTTGGGGGCAATCGTAAAACACACTAGGGTGTGGGGTCATCACACGTACGTCCATGAACGGTGCCGCCTACTTTAACCTGTGGACAGGTAAGCCCAGCAACGGTGCATTCACAGGTATTGTCTTCAATGGTGTCTTTTTTCCCACCATGAATGGCACCCTGCTCCCTAATGGTCAGGTTGGTAATGGTTATTTTGTTTATAACCAATTTTTTGTTGAGACTCTTTTGCTTCATGTTTTCCTCCTGGTTTGCTTATATTTTTCTCCACTTAATCGGAGATGCTTACTGCATTCGTGTTTGTCGACTGATCCCAACTCAAATGTCTGGAAATAGATTAGATGTTCAAAAAAACAAAAAACCGGGGAAATATATCATCCCGTAGAGTAAAAGTCAATAGGTATTTCAAAAAAAATTAAAAATTTATAATTTTTTTGATTTTATTGGGCCAACAAGTCACAACGGCACACCTCTTTGTGTCTTCGCAGCAACAAATCAATCTTTTTGAAGACCGGGAGACAAACGCCTCCATCTTGATGTGGACATCTCACCTTTTGAGACATTCAACTCAAGTGTGTAAACACTTATTTTTTATTATGGGGCATTTGTCTCCCGCAAGATTTGGGGGCAGTCGGGAAATATAAAGGGTCCTGTCTTATAAGTCACACGTACGTCCATGAACAGTGCCAGCTGCTATAACTTCATCACAAGTACGTCCATGAACAGTGCCAGCTGCTTTAACGTCTTGACAAGTAAGCCCAGGAGCGCTGCAATCACAGGACTTATCTTGAATGGTGTCTTTATTCCCACCACGGATGGCACCCTGCTCCCTGATGGTCAAGTTGGAAATGGTTATTTTGTTTATAACCAGTTTTTTGTTGAGAGTCGTTTGCTTCATGTTTTCCTCCTATTTTACTTACGTTGTTCTCCGCTGAATCGGAGATACTTACTGCGTTCGTGGTTTTGGATTGATACGAGGTCACATCTCTAGAAACAGATCAAATATTCACATAAAATAACAAAACCTTGGAAATATATCACACTATTTTGTAAAAGTCAATAGGAATTCAAAAAAAATTTAAAAAAATATTTTCTTGCCTCCTATGAAAATAGGTGAGTGAGTTGAGTAAGGTGAGTAAGTTGAGTTGGGAACTCTCTGTGACCTCTGTGCCCTCTGTGACTATTTCCATTCATCTCCGAGCGAGACCGCGGCATCATAAGGAACTGCTAATTATTTTTTAGGGGTTAATTTTCCTTTTCCAATCGATTAACGCGGTTCCTGGCATCCTCTACCAGGGGTTGGAACTGCGGGTCACACGCCTTCCACAACTCAATAAATTTATTGTAGTTCTCAATTGCTTTTCCCTTCCAGCCTTTTTCCTGGTAGATTTTCCCCAGGTGATAGAAACTTTTGGAAAAAACATCTCCATCCTCCATTCTTCCATATGTCAGGAGAGCGATCTTTTCATAGGTTTCCCGGGCTTTCTCCAGGTTTCCATTCCTGTGATAAGCCCTGGCTAAATAATCGATCAGGGCTGCCGGGGGATCAAATGACGCATAAGAAATGGGAATTTTAGATATAAAAGCTATCGCTTTGTTAAAATACTCGATTGCCCGGGCAGGGTTATTTCTTTTGAGTTCTATCGCACCCATGAGATAGTAATATAAAGAGATCCTTTTTTTGTTCATTCCATTCTTTACTTTCATTTTGAGTTCCTCTGCCGCCTGCAGGGCTTGCTCCGGCAGATTCATTTCAAGATAGGTCAAGCCTTTCCCCAACAAAGCATATTCCTGGTTTAGTCTATTCTCATCTTGAGCTGCAATGTTCAACATATTATCAAATTCTTCCAGGGCCCCCTGGAAGTTTCCCGATTTAAACAACAAATATGCGTAAAATTGCCGGCCAATTGCTTCCCAATACGTTTCACCATATTTTTTAATTACTTCAATCCCCTGTAAAGCCTGGATCCTGGAGGCCTTAATTTTTCCCCGCAGCAAATAAAAAGCCGCTAACCTTATTACGCCCACATAAACTGCCCTTGCTCCTCCCGTATCCAGGAGCTTTTTATACTCTTCTTTGGTTCTCTCCAGGTCCCCCTTAAAATAATAAATATCGCCCTTTAACCAGCGATAAAAATCATCTGTAGGCTCAAGAGAAAATCCTTTATCTACTTCATCGAGAGCCAGGTCAAATTTTCCCAGGTAAATATAAGCTATGGCTAAATCTTGATGGATTAGTGCATTTTTGGGAAAATTATCCAGGTACCCCTTAAGAATTTCCCGGGACTTATTGAACAATCTTTTGGCGTTGTATGCCCAGGCTAAATTTAAATATGCAAAAACGTCTTGACCTTTATTCTTCCTGAACACTTCAAGCTGCTCAATGGCTTTATCCCATTCTCCTAATTTTCCATACAATATCCCCAGGTTGATATTCCCGATAGAGTCCCAGGGATAAAGTTCCAGTAACCTTTTAAACGCCTTGATGGCTTTATCATAGGTTTTTTCTGTTTGTCCGTAAAAATCTCCCTGGATCAGGTAACGTTCCCTATCTGAAAGTCGATCGCTCAATTCCACAGCCTTCTTAAGGTACTTTCTGCCTTTAAAGAAAAAACCCAGGTTGCCGTAAGACGCTGCCATACTCCTGAAGGCCATGGCAAACTGGGGGTCTATGGATACGGCTTTCTCCATTACCTGGATACTTTTGCTGTACTCTCCTTCGTTGTGATGCTTCCTACCCTCGATGTAGAGCTTCAAAGCTTCCGCAGAGAGGGTAGTGATTTGCCCGATATTCTCATCGATATCATCGGCGATTTGGTCTGAAGGAATGTTCAATTTTAATTTGATCTCTTTGGTGAGCTCATCAACCCTGGGAAAAATGTTATTTTCTCCAGCCGCTTTTACGGATAAAGAACTGATGGTTTCCCCGGTATCGGCATTTATCAGCATTGCTGTTATGACAAAATTATCTCCTGCTTTAATATAGCTTCCCTTTAAAATGCGATTAACTCTGGCTTTTTTTGCAATTTCTTTTAAATCTTCCGTTGAATATTTTTTTGCCTCCAGCAGGTTTAGTTTCTTAAAAATGCTGTAGATTTGGTCGGATCGTAACACCCGGATGTACTTTGACTGGGAGAGATCTGTTGCCAGCAGTTCGGAAAAAGCGCTTCGCCAGTTATCCAGGTTTGGGTCCCCGGAGTTGTTCTCAAAATAAACCACTGCCAGGGAAGGCCTGGTTAGCGCTTCATTTACAGGGGTTATAGGTACCGTTGCCGGGGATTTCCCTTTAAAAAGGAAAAACCAGGCAGCAATTATCAAGGCTGCCAGGAGCATACCACCCAAAATCATGGATGTTGGCGATACTTTTATGGTGAATTCAGGACGGGTTTTTGTTTTTAGAGGTGCAATTTTTGTTTTAGAATCCTCGGTTAACTTCCTCAAATCCTTCAGCAAGTCAGCGATTTGCTGGTATCGTTTTGAGGTTTTTTTTCCAGGGTTTTATTAATAATCCGTTCCAACTCTGCGGGAATACCGGTACGCAGCCTGGAGAGTGGTTCCGGGTCCTCGTTCATGATAGAATAATAGATTGCCTGCGGGTAATCGCCTTTAAAGGGCAATTGGCCGCTGAACATTTCGTACATAACTACACCCAGGGACCAGATATCGGTCCTGTGATCCACATCGGAGCCCCGGGTTTGTTCAGGTGACATATAGGGTGCGGTTCCAAGGGTGGTTCCTTTCCTGGTGAGTTGGGCCTGGCCTTTCAATTTGGCCAGGTCGAAGTCCGTGATCTTAACCTGGCCTTTCTCATCGATCATGATATTGTCGCTTTTTATATCACGGTGCACGATATTTTTTTCATGAGCCTCCCCCAACCCTTCTGCCGTTTGTATGGCAAGCTGCAAGGCCTCATCTATCTCTATTAGCCCGGAATCAATCTTTTCTTTCAGGGTTTCTCCCTGGACATATTCCATTACGATGTAGAGCTGCTGCTCATATTCATTGATTTCGTGTACGGTAACAATATGAAGATGGTTCAGTGCGGCCGCTGCCCGGGCTTCAACCATAAACCGTTCTTTTGCTGTCGGTTTACTGGTTAAGGCCGTGGGTAGGAACTTAAGGGCAACGGTGCGCTTGAGTTTTGTATCCTCAGCTTTGTAGATGATTCCCATTCCTCCCTCACCCAGCTTTTCTAAAATTTTATAATGAGAAACTGTTTGTCCGATCATTTTTTACCTGTTCCATTTAACTTCCTTGTTGCGTATCTAATAATATATGAAAAAAATACAAAATTGCAATATAATATTCAGCAATTTTAATTTTTTTAGCCACAAAGGCATTCACATGCGGTTAAAAAGCACAAAGGAAAGAATAAAAATGTGATATAATTGTTTTATCGAGGTGTGGAAAATGAAAATTCTTGCGATTAATGGCAGTCCCAGGAGAAAAGGGAATACATCGTTGATGTTAGCGGAATTGCAGCGAGGTGCTGAAGAGAGCGGTGCAGCCTATGATGAAATCATTGCTGACCAGGTGAACCTGGAGTTCTGTACAGGATGCCTGCGGTGTAACCTAATTAAACGGTGCGCCATCCGGGGCGATGAATGGCCTGGGTTGAGCGAAAAAATTCTCAATGCCGATGTTCTTGTATTTGCTTCCCCTGTTTATTTTCATCATGTGACGGCTCCGTTAAAAAAGATCATCGACCGGTTTCGTTCCTTTTTGCAAGTACAGATGACGGAAACCGGCCTCATCCATACACCCTGGCATGAATGGAAAAAACATTTTGTGTTGATCTTGAGTCTGGGCAATGCTGTGACAGACGATGCCCGGCCGGTTGTTGATTTGATGAAATTTATGATGGAATTGCTGGGACCGGGAAACCGGCTCACCACAATCATTGGTACAGGACTTGGGAAGGTCAAACAGGTGACCATGAGTGAAGAGGAACTGCGGCAATTTTACATTAAAATCAAAATGCCGGAACACCTGGCGCCAGCTCACCACAAACGGAACCAGGAGTTATTGCAAGCCTGTTACGAACTGGGGAAAAAATTAGGGGCACCTAATGGTGCGATAAAAAAATGACAAAAATGGGAAATACCGATACGAAGCGTGGTACAGGGACTGACCTTGAATCAAAAGCTTTTGCGGGGGGTCCAGGGGGGCAGTTTTCTCGAAAAGAGCCCCCCTGGCCGCCAGAGGCAAAAATTAAAATGGAATGGTTTTTTTAGTGAAAACGAAACCGTGGGTTGCCAATTCTTCCAGGAGGGGTTTGTATAGGCCGGGGAGTGAGGGTGGGATATGGGCACCGACGGCATTGATTTTACCTTCCAGGACCATACGGGTGCCGATAGCAACCGGAAGCCCCACCGCTCGCGACATGGCTGAATCACTATAAGGAATCCCTTCCATCATCATGGTAGCCAGCCGTTTTTCCCCGGATTTATCAGGGAATTCGGCAATTATCTCGACATGCACAATAATCATATCTTTTTCATGAGGTTCATACGACATTTTTTTCAGCATTCGGTCTAGCAGCACATCTAAGCGAGTTCCTTTCTTGATATCGATGGGCCGGTCCTCGAAGAATCCCAGCCATTTCAAGCGATGAATAAAATCAGCATTTATGTCAAGGTTCAAAAATTCAGCCACTTTTTCTTCCGGTTTCCTATCGTTTTTATAAGCATCAGCGCCTACCAAAGAAGCTGTGAATTGGCGGTAGGTGACATTTTCGAAATTCTCCATCTGTTTGGAATCGAATAGCCCGATCTCACCTAAATACCTCATATTATTGCAATAGCCCGGATAACGCAATAGCCCCCGGTAAAAGGATATATCTTTGGTTAACCCAAACAGTTCCAGGTATTTTTTACAATCCCGGTTGGGATAGGTTTCAAAGGTCCCTATTCCATCGATATCCACCAAACGGAAGTGTTTAAACAATTGGTCTCCTGACACTTCGATTCGTTTACCTTTTAAATAATAAGCCGCCCCGGTCTTGGCTGCCGCAAAAAACCCTGTAGGGGCCCAGGAAAATTTATAACCCATGGGGTTATTGTTGTGCTCAAAAGCAGGTAATCCGCAGCCATAAGATTTTATATCAACAGCTTTACCGCCTTCTCCCCTGATTTCATCCAGCAGCATCTGGGTACCCATATGATCGAGCCCCGGGTCTTCGCCCATCTCGTCCAGGAACAATATTCCTTTTTTCTTTGCCTCATCTGCCAGGGCCACCACCTCCGGGAGTTGGTACGAGGTGGTCAACATACTTTTGCCATGGCGTAAACAGGATTTTGCCACGTGTATATGAAGCGGCCTGGGCAGCATACTGATGACAATATCTACCTCACCCACTATCGGGTCAAGGTCATAAGAATCTTTAATCATCAATGATATCGCCTTTCCTAACGACCTGTCTCCAATAACATTCCTGGCTTTTGATACCTCCTGGTCCACCCCGATGATCTCGTAATTGCAGACCTCCAGCAGGTAATCCGCAACCGGCTTAGCCATCATCCCGGAACCAATAATCGCAATCTTTTTCATTTACCCAGATAAGTTGGCAGCAGTAGCCTTGATACGCTTCCAGGCCTGGTCCACATGCCGTTTTTCCTGATTGGTCTGACCAATCACCAACCGAAGCGTATAAATACCCTTCAATTTGGTATGGGTAAGATACATCTTGCCGCTGTCATTCAAAGTTTCCATTAATTGCTGATTCAACCGGTTCAACTCATCCCTGTCTGAAACACCTTTGGGTTTATAGCGAAAACAAATCGTGGCAAAAGGCACAGGCGCCAGTAATTCAAAATCTTCTGATGCCTCTATCTCTTGCACCAGTTCCTGTGCCCATTGGATATGGTTTCTTACCTTTTCCCGAATCCCGGAAGCCCCAAAAGTGCGGATCACAAACCAGAGCTTTAAAGCACGAAACCGCCGGCCCAGTTGAATACCCCAGTCCCTGTAATTATTAACCCGGCTGCCTTCTTTGGTTTTTAAGTACTCCGGCAAGATCTCCAAGGACCGGATCAATGGTTCTTTATCCTTGACAAAATAAGCGGAACAGTCAAAATTGGTGAACATCCATTTATGTGGGTTGAAAACAAACGTATCCACTTTTTCAATGCCTTTAATCAAGTGACGTTTTTCAGGAAGCACCAGGGCCGTGCCTGCATAAGCTGCATCCACATGAAGCCAGATATTGTATTCCCGGCAAATGTCAGCGATAGGTTCCAGGGGATCGATGGCTGTCGAACCGGTAGTACCAAACGTCGCCACTACAGCCAGCGGAATAAAACCCTGCTCCCTGTCCCGGATTACCGCTTCCTCCAATCTCTCCGGGATCATGGCAAACTCGTCGCCCACCTCGATTTTTCTTAAGTTTTCCTTCCCCAGGCCAATGATTTTTACCGCTTTCTCAATGGAGGAGTGCGTCTCAGTCGAACAATAAACAGTAAACTTTTGCCGGTTATAGAACCCACCCCGGTTCACTTCATAATCGGAGTACTTCTCCCTGGCACTCAACAAGGAAACTAAGGTGGCGGCAGACGCGGTCTCCTGAATCACTCCGTCCCATTCCTTTGGCAAGCCAATTAACTCCGCTGTCCACTGCATGACCCGTTCTTCCAGCTCCGCTGCCGCAGGCGACGTTTGCCAGATCATGCACTGGGCACCCATGGTGGCAGTTAGCATCTCCGCCAATACCGACGGGTAACTGTTGTTGGCATTAAAATAAGCAAAATACGACGGATGCTGCCAATGAGTCATACCAGGAATAATAATTTCCTGGAAATCGTTAAATATGACATTAAAGGATTCACCCTTTTCCGGCGGAGACTCCGGTAATTGCCGGATAATGTCTTTAGGAGCAACCCCGGACTTCACCGGGTACTGCTCGATATTTTCAAAATAATCCGCCATCCAATCGACCAATTCATGACCCCGTTTTCTAAATTCATTAATATCCATTTTGCCTCCGGCGGCCAGGGGCTCTTTTTAGTAAAAACCGCCCCTGGACCCCGCAAAAACTTTTCATATGCGCACAGTCCCTGGAAGTTGTTTCAAACAACTTACCCCATTGCAATCGTTTGTATCCCGTTCCCAAACAAGGGTTTGTAATTTGTAATTTTGAATTTGGAATTTGTTTGTAATTTGGGATTTGAAATTTGTAATTTTCATCTTTTCTTCTCTTCCTGGCTCTCTTTAAACTCAGACAGGGCTTCGATGGATACGGGTTTCAACGGCGGCCTGGCATGGAACAACCCGGTTTCCCCGGATTCCTGCCCGGTTACAGCACGTAGTATATCGTAAACCATTGGTCCGCACGTCCTTCCCTGGCAATTTCCCATGGACAACCGCATGCCGCTTTTTAATGCCATTGGAGTATCATAACCACTAGCAATTCCTTTTTTGATGTCCCCCATGGTGATATCTTCGCAGCGGCAGACAATCGTATCATCCTGGACATCCAGGATGGCATGCTGAGGAATATGGTAAAGGGAGTTAAAATAGTGAACAAACCGCATATGGTGCTTTCGTTCTTTTATCAATTTTTTCAATTGCCGCTGATAGGCGGTCTCATCTATTTTTTCAAACTTCCTTAAAATGGTAACAGCGGCGATTTTGCCCTCGTTAATGGATTTCAATGCGCCGCCCACGCCGGTAATCTCACCCGCAGCCAATATATTTTCTACAGACGTCTCCAGGTTGTCGTTGACGTTAACGATCCACCCGCCCTTTGCACTGGAGAATTCCAACTCACAACCGGCCAGCTGCGGCCCTTCAATATTGGGCACAAAACCGTACCCCACAGCCAATGCCTCAGTTTTGTAGATTTTTTCGCTTCCTTCTAGGAGTTTTCCTCTGCTGTCTACCTTTCCCACCACCACTTCTTCTAATGCACCGGTTCCCCTGGCTTCGATGATCTTTCGACGATATTTTACCGGCACAAAGGAGAAGAAAAGTTTAGATAAATACTTTGCCCCTTCGGAAAGCTTGGAAAGTTGATGAATCAATACGGGCAGCATTTTGGTTTTATCAATCATGCCAGTCTGTTCCAGGACAGCAAGGACTTTACCTCTATTTTTAAGCACCTCGTAACCCACAGAAAATAGGAATAACCCGGAACCGCCAATGAGGATTTTCCTGGCAGGAAGAACACCCGAACTTTTCATCAGGACCTGTACCATACCGGTGGAATAGACTCCGGGTAATGTCCAGCCTTTAAAGGGCAAATACCGTTCCCTGGCGCCGGTGGCAAACAGAAGGATATCGCAGGACACGTCCAGGATATCTTTTCGCTCTGACTCCAGCATCAACCGGTTATTCGGATAGATGCCCACTACACAAGTACGGTTCATAATGGTTATTTTCTTTTGTTTAACATTTTCTACAAAACGAAATCCGATCTTTTTCACGTAATCGGGGTGATAAGACGAATAATCACCCAATTGATCCGGTATTTTTCTCAGTAATTGGCCACCAATATGGATATTTTCGTCCACAAGTAAGATATTTAACTGGTGATGGGCCAGGATCCCAGCCGCCACAATACCTGAGAAACCGCTACCAACGATCACAACATCGTATTTGCTGTTTGGATTTTCATTGGTTTCAGTCATCAGTCTTCACCTTCATATTTTCTTCTACTTCAGTCATGCAGGACCGGATATTGGGTTCACCATTCACACTCACGATACATTCGAAACAGACACCCATACCACATAAAGCACCGCGGGGTTCATGTTTCAGGGGACTTTTTTTGGTACCTTTATATCCTGCAGCAATCAGAGCGGCCAGCAGGGTTTCGCCTCTGTAAGCGGAAACGGCTTCTCCATTCACATTGAATTTGATTTTTTCCTTCCGTTCGATATTACCGATGCGTAAGTCATGTAAATCATCCATAGTTTGCCCTCATTAATAGTATCCATAAGGAACCGGTTGAGTAAGGTGAGTAAGTTGAGTATGGTGAGTGAGGGAAAATCTCTTTCATTTCCATCAACTTACTCAACCACTCAACGAAGTTCGTTGCGCTCTGTTGGCGTTATTAAAGATTAAAATTACATGTAATGCGGTTTTTTGTCAAGGGGAAAAATAAAAAAGTTAAAGTGGGGCCAACTACTTACTTCNNCGGTTTTTTGTCAAGGGGAAAAATAAAAAAGTTAAAGTGGGGCCAACTGCCAACTGCCAACTGCTTACTGCCTACTATCTTTCCTGATTCCCATTCGCTGCATCTTTTTGTGCAAGCCCCGATACGTCATGTTCAGCTCCCTGGCAGTCTGGGTTTTATTCCACAGGTTCTTCTCCAGCAATTTTATGATATAGGCTTTCTCCTGTTCAGGACTCATCATCCTGGGCAGTACTTCAATTTCTTTGGTATCTTTCTTTTGCACATCTCCGTTACCGCCTTTTTCTTTTATCTCTTCCGAAAGGATGTCATAACTGACGGTTTCACCATCATCGGTCAGGTTAACGATACTGCGTATTTCATTTTCCAACTGCCGAACATTGCCCCGCCAGTGATATTCCTGGAGCGTTTCAAATGCTTTTACCGAATAACCACTGATCTTTTTATTGGCCTGCCGGCAGAACATGAGTGTGAAAAAATTGGTCAGCGCGGAGATATCTTCCTTTCTTTCCCGGAGCGGTGGAATGGTAATGGTCCGGTGAACAAGACGATAATAAAGGTCTTCCCGGAATCTTCCCTCGTTTAGTAGACGTTTTAACTCCTGGTTGGTGATGGAGATAATTCTTAAGTCAACGGTGATAGGGTTTGCTCCTCCCAGCCGGTAAAATTCTTTTTCCTGGAGAGCCCTCAGGAGTTTAGCCTGCAAATTAATGGGCATATCACCAATTTCGTCCAGCACCAATGTACCGCCGGAAGCGATTTCCAGTTTTCCTTTCTTTTGCATATAGGCGCCTGTAAACGCCCCCTTCTCATGACCAAACAACTCGCTTTCCAGTAAATCTTCCGGTATGGCTGCACAATTAAGAGCAACAAACTGATGTTTGCTCCTCCGGGAATGTTTATGAATGAGCCTGGCAAACAATTCTTTACCAGTGCCGCTCTCGCCCTGGATTAAAACAAATATATCACTGTCAGCTATCTTTTTGGCCTGTTTGATCAATTCTTTCATGTGACTATTTTCAGCCACAATATCATCAGGCAGTGGCATTTCCGGGGGAGATTCGCTTTTTAAGCTCCTATCCTTATCTCCTTTGCCCGTTAATAATTGAGACAACAGATCAATTTCGTTGACCAGGGATAAGAGAAATCTCTCAAGCTTTTCCTCTTCTTTTTTCTTTTTATGGATGCGGTTCAAAATAAAAAGAAGGGCTCTCTCTGTATCTCTGCTGTCGCTTTTTAGGGGATAAGCGTACAAACAGGAGGCTGTATCCATTCCTGGAATGGGCTGTGCGATTATTTTGGATGTAAAAATCTCCGGTTTTTCTCTGACGAGATTTTTAAAGGCCTCCATTTTGAAAGTTTCGTTTTTAACAGAAAGAATGATATCAAAGGTTTCCTCTTTTTCTTGTTTTTGTCTTTGTTTCGAAATGATAATCAGGCTCCCGAAG
>WVZO01000013.1 GCA_011772425.1 Candidatus Aminicenantota bacterium | reverse complement strand
GACAATCCACAACTATCAGATGAAAGCTCCTCGTTGATCAAACTGTAAAACGCAGAGGGGGTTTGATTCAACACAGTTACCTGCCAGGTTTTCAAAATATGCAAGTACTCCCGTGTATCCTTGGCTGTCCACTTGGGAATCACCAGCAATTTCCCACCATACAACAATGCCCCGTATATTTCCCATACGGAAAAATCAAAACAATAGGAGTGAAACATTGTCCATACATCACGGTCGTCAAAATCAAAAGTAAACTTGTCGTTAACCATCAGCCGGACAACATTTCGATGTTCTATCATGACGCCCTTGGGTCTGCCAGTGGTGCCAGAGGTGTAGATGACGTAGCATAGGTGAGTGGGGTGAGTGAGGTGAGTAAGGTGAGCAGGTTCTGCATCTTCGTTCTCTACAATTAATGAAGGCAAATCGATCACTTCAGTTTCCCCACTTACCTCACTCACCTCACTCAACAAAATCCTGGCATTGCAGTCTGCCAGCATATATCTTTTTCGTTCTTGCGGGTAATCCGGATCAATGGGCAAATAGGCACCGCCTGCCTTTAATATCCCTAAAATTCCAATGATCATCTCCACCGAGCGTTCCAACATAATTGCCACAATTGGGTTCGTATCAGTCGTGACACCCTTCTGCCGCAAATAATGGGCCAGTTGATTGGATTTTTGGTTTAATTCATTGTACGTAACATAAATGTAATCCACGTCAAAGGGCACAGTATGCCGTGCCCCTTCGCTCCGCGCTGCGACAGCAACGCCGTCAGGTCTTTTCTCTGCCTGTTCCTCAAACAGGTCATGAATGAACTTATCCCGGGGATATTCCACTGCGGCATTGTTAAAATCCTTTAACAATTGTTTTCTCTCTTCCACTGTAGTAATGTCAACATCAGATAACCGTATGTCCACATTGAAAAGCACCTGTTGAAGCAGTCGAATAAAATGAGCACCAATCCGTTCAACAGTCGCTCGCTCGTACAGGGAAGCATTATATTGCACCTCCAATTCCATAGAATCTTCTGACTTGCGAAAACAGAAGATCATATTTATGTTTACCGGGTGGAGGTAACTGATGTCATGAATATCTTCCATTAAAACAGCAACATCAAAAAGCGGAAAATCATGTTCCGACATAGACATATTCAACTGGGACACCAGTATTTCAATGGGATAGTTCTTATATTCATCCGCCTCCAACATGGTTTCCCGGATCTGGCCCAACAACTCTTTAAAAGTCATATCGTCTTTCAGGTGAACTCTCAAGGCCAATACGGTATTGATAAATTCCGTATCCGCATCGATCTCTTGCTTATAGATGGGGGCCCCAACAGCAATATCTTTATTACTGTTATTGGCATACCTATCCAGTAAAACCACAACCCCCGCTGCAGCGATCATATGCAAGGCATAATCATGCCCCCGGGCTAACTTCATTAACCGTGAAGACACGTCACCTGGAAAACTTGTAGCTACAGAATCTTTCTTTACAATTAAAGAATCCGTGGTTTTGGTTTTGCTGTGGTCATAAGGAAAATAGCTTTTGATTAATTCACCGGATAGTTTGTTCAGCCAGTAATCTCTTTCCTTAAAAAACTGACCGGAAGCAATAGTAGCATCTTTAGAAATAGCAGCAGTCTGTGCTTCCATAAATTTATACTCCTTTTTATTTTTATCTTTTATCTCTAATTAATTAAATTCATTCTAATAACCGAAAAGGGTTTCTTCTTTATTGATAACCACTGGTGCAGCCGATAATTTATGAGAAAGGTGGATATCCCCCAATTTAACTTTCCTGTTTTCCAACACTTGCTGCAAAACCTCCTGGTAATGTTGGGACATCTTTTCGGCTGTAGATCGTTTGAACAGCTTTGTGGAGTAAGACAAGCTCAAATATATTTTCCCCTGGCCCTCCCCTGCTTGAAGCACCAGGTCAAATTTAGTTTTTTCAATTTCAATGGCTTCAAAGGGTCTCAATTGGATATCGGGTATACTTATGTTCATTTCCACGGCTTCTGTATTTTGCAAGGTAAACTCGACATCAAATATGGGGTTCCTGCTGGAATCCCTGGGTATATCCAGCTTGTCAACCAGCTCTTCAAATTGATATTCCTGGTTTTCAAAGGCATCGACAGCATTCTTTTTGACTTCCTGTAAAAATTCATTAAAGCATTTTTCTTCCCGGGGATAGTTTCGCATGGGCAGCATGTTAACAAACATGCCAATAAGATTTTGCAGGTCTGCATGCCGCCTGCCTGCCACACCGGTTCCCACTACGATATCGTCCTGGATGCTGTATTTTGAAAGCAAAATATTAAATATCGCCAGCAGCACCATGTAAATGGTGGTTCCGGTTTCCCTTACCAGCTCTCTTATCTCTGCTGTCCAATGCGTATCAATCTCAAAGACAATGGTATTACCTTCAAAACTCTGAACAGGGGGTCTGGGAAAATCCGTGGACATTGCCAATTGCGGAATATCCCCTTCAAACTGTTTGAGCCAGTACTGTTCCTGTTTTTTCATGGATTTATCTAAATCTTCACTGCGCTGAACACCGGTCTGCCATTCTGCAAAATCTTTGTACCGGAGTCTTAATTCCGGCAATTGCTGACCGGAATAAAAAGCCAACAATTCCCTTACAAATATCCCCAGGGAAGTTCCATCTGTGATGATATGGTGCATATCCACCACCAGTACATGATTTTTTTCATCGGTCTTAATCAATCCCACCCGCATCAATGGCGCCCGGGAAAGGTCGAAGGGACGAATAAAGTCTTTTACAGTGGACGCCGGTGAGTCCAGGTATTCTATGTATTCAATAGCAAATGATATTTCATCGACAGGATGAATTCGCTGTCGGGGTTCCCGATGGATAGTATGAAAGGAGGTTCTCAAAATTTCCTGCCTCCGGATCAACTGACGCAAGGCGGCTTCCAGCCAATCTAAATGAATAACACCTTCCAATCCTACAATAGAGGGAATGTTATAGGTGATACTGTTTTCGTCTACCTGGCTCAAAATAAATATCCGCCTTTGTGCCGAAGATAAAATATAGTGCTCTTTCTCTTCTACTGGCTGAATAGATACAAAGGCCTCTTCAACAGATTCTTCGATATGCTGCGCCAACCCCCGGATGGTGGGCGTTCTGAATACCTCTGCCAACTGCACTCTTGCATTAAACTCCTTGTGGATGTTGGACACCAGCAAAGTAGCTTTCAAAGAATGCCCCCCCAATTGGAAAAAATTGTCATCAGTCCCAATGGCAGATAACTCAATCCCCAATATCTCCGACCACAATTCTGCCAGCTTCTTCTCAATGGGATTCTGCGGTGCTGCCGCCGCACCCTCCTTAAGCGCCTCTACCTGGGGTTCAGGAAGAACTCGCTTGTTTACCTTGCCGTTAGAGGTTAAAGGTATCTTTTCCATAGGTATAAAATGAGCAGGTATCATGTAATCCGGCAGCGTTCGTGAGAGGTACTCTCTTAATTCCGCTGCACCGACATTATTCATATTGGCAACATAAGCACAAAGGTATTTTTCACCGCCCTCCCTTTGCCTGTCCACTACCACCGCTTCTTTAACATGAGGATGACTTAATAATTGACTCTCGATTTCTCCCAGTTCAACCCTGAATCCCCGGATTTTCACCTGGCGGTCCCTTCGCCCCAGGAATTCGATATTACCGTCCGCCAACCATCGCGCCAAATCACCGGTTTTGTAGATTTGTTTAGAGATATAGGTCTTATAGGACCTATAGGACTTATAGGCAGTAAAGAGAAATTTTTCTGCTGTTAACTGCGGGTTGTTCAAATACCCCCGGGCCACCTGGAACCCTCCGATTAATAATTCACCGACCACCCCCACCGGCTGTAAATGACCTGCCGGATCGATAATGTATATACCGGTATTGGATAACGGTTTCCCAATGGAGGGAATATCTGCGATATCTTCGCCAGGGGCCATGGATAAAGCGGTTACTACATGCGTCTCCGATGGACCGTAATGGTTGTGAAGATGAATACGATGAGTACGTAAGTAATCCTTAAGTCCCCGGTTCACTATCAACTGTTCGCCAGCCATAACAATATGATCCACACCGGCCGGTATGCATTTGAGATAATCATCATTACCCTGGATAAATTTCAAGAAAGCAGTGGGCAAGAAAAGAGTCTTAATATAATGCTGCCGCACATACGTAAATAATTCCGTTACGTTACTTCGCATGTCTTTGTGAATAAGGTAAAGGGTACCACCGCAGCCCAGGGTGGAACTGATCTCCTGGAATGAAACATCAAACGTGAGGGCAGCGAATTGCAGCACCCTGGAAAAATCAATAGAGGTGAACCGGTACTGGTATTCCGTGAGATTCACCAGGGTTCGATGCTCCAGTACGACTCCCTTTGGCTTTCCAGTGGTCCCGGAAGTGTAGATAACGTAACATAGGTGAGTAGGGTGAGTAAGGTGGGTAAGGTGAGTAAGATGAGTAGTGAGTTCCTCGCTCAATTCACTCAACTGAACCAACTCAGTTCCCTCACTCACCTTACTCACCTCACTCAACAAAATCTTTACCTTGCTCTCAGCCAACATATAATCGATACGCTCCGTGGGATAATCGGGATCAATGGGTAAACAGGCACCACCGGCCTTTAATATTGCCAATATACCGATAATCATCTCCAGGGAACGTTCCACCATAATTCCAACTATCGTGTCAGGACCCACACCTTTTTCTCTTAATAAATGGGACAATTGCTCGGATTTTTGATTTATTTCTCCATAGGTAACGGATGCAATAGATCGGGTTCTTACACTTTTCCCAACAACTGCAATATTGTCAGGTCTTTTCTCTGCTTGTTCTGCAAATAATCGATGGACGGTTTTATCTATGCTGTAATCAACCTGTGTATCATTAAATTCTTCCAGGATTTGCCTCCTTTCGTCTTCAGTGATAATTTCAATATCCGCTGTCTTCACGGTTGGGTCTGCGACAATTGCGGACACAATCTTTCTGAAATACCCGATAAACCGCTGAATGGTCTCTTCTTTAAAGAGTTTTGTACTGTACTCGATGCGGCACAGTAATCGGTCATCGTCATCGTTATCAGCTTCCAGGCAATACAGCGATAGATCAAATATAGCAACAATCCTCTTCGAATCAAAAGGTTTCAATGCCAACCCCGGCATTTTAATTTTAGGTATGTTCACATTTTCAAAAGAAAAGAACAGGTCAAATATAGGATTACGAGACACATCCCGTTGAAGGCGACCTTGAGCTGTCACGATTTCCACCAGTTCTTCAAAGGGATATTCCTGGTTATCAAAGGCTGCCAGGGTACGCTTTTTTACCTGTTCCAGGAAACGGTTAAAGGGTAGATTTCCGTTGGGATAATTTCGCATCGCCAGGGTGTTGACAAACACCCCTGCGATCTGTTGGAGGTCCGGGTGACTGCGACCAGCCACAGGTGTACCCACCACAATGTCCTCCTGGCCGGTCAATTTTGCAATAAAAATATTAAAAAGCGTCAGCACTACCATGTATAATGTAGCATCCGCTTCTTTTGCATATTTTTTCAATACGTTTGTCTCTGTGCGTTCCAATAAAAAAGGAATGGTGTTCCCGGCAAAACCCTGGAACTCAGGCCTGGGAAAATCACAGGGCAAATCCATCACCGGTACATCGGTTTCAAATTGCGTCAACCAATATTGTTTCTCCTTCTCTACCCGCGCCATTCCATCTTGTACCAGCCACTGACAAAAATCCCTGTATCGAAAGTTTAAAGGCGGTAATGTTCCACCTTTATAAAGAATTGTAAATTCTCTTATAACGATCGCCAGGGAAGTACCATCCGTGATAATGTGATGCATGTCCACCATAAAAATGTGCTTCTCTTCTTCTTCCTTTATCAGGCCTACTCGAAGCAGCGGTGCCCGGGATAGGTCAAACGGACGAGTGAAGTTTTTAATGATACGCTCAGCGTTTTGTGCGGTGCGTCCTGCCTCATGATACTCGATTTCAAATTCCACATCATCGTGTATCCTCTGGATCGGCTCCTTTTCTATCATAATAAAGGAAGTACGAAAGCTTTCATGACGTTTGATAAGCTTCTTAAAGATTTTTTCAAATTTCTCTTTGTCAAGAATTCCTTCCAGGGTTACTACTGCGCCCAGGTTGTATCCGACACTATCCGGGCTCATTTGCTGAAGAATATAGTTACGCTTCTGGGCTGGGGATAAGGGATAGTATTTTTTTTCTTCTGTGGTGTTAATAAATTGGAACGCCTCTTTGTCTGCGGTCTCAATGTATTCTGACAGCACCCGGATGGTGGACCGTTTAAAAAATTCTTCCAGGGGAACCCTGACATCGGTTTCCCGGTGGATGCGGTTCACCATGTGGACCGCTTTAAGAGAATCACCCCCCATATCGAAGAAATCGTCATCGATGCCCACCTGCCGGAGACCAAAAAAATCCTGCCATAGATCCACCAGTTGGTATTCGAGGGCGCTGCGCGGAGCGGCATAAGCAGTGGACCTGCCCTGGTCAGAATATTCATACAGGGTTTCAGGGGGTGGTTGCATTGCCGTCCCGGGTTCCGGGCCTGCAGACGCCAATCCCTGAATATGAACCTCTTTGCCGCTCAACATATCGGCAATGAACCGGAAAATCTTTGTATCCATTTGATACTTGTAAGCATCGAAAGAATAGGTGGGCAGCGAGACGCGGAAACGCTTTTCGGTTTTATAATATCCTTGCCAGTCGATGGGAACGCCAGACAGCCATAAACGCCCAATTCTTTCCAATAAATAATAATCATCCGGGATTTCTTGCTGTTGCGGTCTCACCAGGTTGACGGCCTGCTGCCCGGCTTTTTCGTCGATATAACGTTTAACCATCACGGTCAGATCGCGGCCCGGACCTACTTCGATAAATACGGGATTCTTTTCCTTTTTGATCTCGAGCAAATTCCTGATCCCCCTGGAAAAACGTACCGTATCATGTAACAGCCTGCTCCAGGAGACCGGGTCCTGCACGTCTTTTGCCGTCACCCATTCCCCGGTTACACAGGATATAAAGGGAATACCGGGCTCTTTTATATTCAATTGCCGGATTTTCTGCTGGAATTCTGCCAGGGCTGTATCCGTCATCACCCAATGCGTGGCCTGGGGAACATCCACCCACATAGACAGCACCCGCTTCTCCTTTAAGCGGTTTTTCAACCTCTCAATGGCTTCCCTGGAACCCGCTGCAATACAGGAGGGTTCATTGACCACGGCAATGGATACATCATCAAATCCGTCTTCCTTCAACAATACCTGTAATTCTTCTTCCGCCAGGGGTACATTTAACATCACCCGTTCCGGCTGCTGAGCGGTCAAACGACCCCTGAAAACCACCAGGTCCAGCGCTTCTTCCAGCGACAGCACACCGGACAAACAGACCGCCGGGTACTCCCCAAGACTGTAACCGATCATAGCCTGAGGCCGAATACCCCAGGCCATTAATAATTGCGCCAGCGAATATTCAAAGGTAAAGATAAACGGCTGGATAATCTCTGCCTGTTTCACCCGCTCCAGGGATGACCACTCCTTTATCGACGAGCTCATATCGTAACCCAGCAGCGGTTTGAGCAGAGTAAAACATCGATCCATGGTCTCACGGAATACCGGCTCAGTGCGGTACAAATCCCGCCCCATATCCACATACTGGGCTCCCTGCCCGGGAAACATAAAAATAACCTCCCAGTGATCGACTCGCTTGAAAAATGTTCTTAATTTTTCGGATTTGTGATACGCCTCATAAGTTTTCCCTTCTTTAAGCGTAAGGCTTTCGACAGCCTCTCCCAGACTGGAACACACCAGCATGCGCCGGCAGTCGAATTCACCCCTGCCCACCTGTAAGGTATAGGCCGCATCAGCCAGTCTGAAGCCAGGATTTATAGGATTGCCGGGATTACCATGATTATCTTTTAAATAATTCCCCAGGTTTTCTGTCATTCGATCCAGGGCAGAAGGGGTTTTGGCGGAAAGAAGTATTAATTGGGGGCGCTCAGCCTTCTGAGCGTCTGTCTTCTGACCGTCTGACCGTCTAATCTCCGGCCATTCCTCCAAGATTACGTGGGCATTGGTGCCGCCGATGCCAAAGGAACTGACCCCTGCCCGCCGCGGGTAACCCTCAGGGCGTTTCCATGGAACCAATTCCGTATTAACATAAAACGGACTGTTTTCAAAATCGATCTCGGGATTGGGGGTTTCAAAGTGCAAAGTGGGGGGAATCACGTTATATTTTAAAGCTAAAACCGCTTTGATTAAACCTGCGGCCCCGGCTGCCGCATCGGTGTGACCGATATTGGTTTTTACTGAGCCCAGGGCACAAAATCCCTTTTTATCAGTATTAAATACCATCTTCAACGCCTCTATTTCTACCGGGTCACCCATTATGGTGCCGGTGCCGTGGGTTTCGATATAGCTGATACTTTCCGGGGAGACATCTGCCATACGAAATGTCGCTTTGATCACTTCCAACTGGCCTTTAATACTGGGAGCTGTAAAACCCACTTTTCTTTTCCCATCGTTATTGACAGCAGAGCCTTTTATTACACCATAAATATTGTCCCTGTCCCGAAGGGCATCGCCCAGCCGTTTCAACACCACCACAGCCGCACCTTCACCGCCAACGGTTCCTCCTGCTTTTGCATCAAACGCCCGGCAGTGACCGTCAGGGGAATACACCATCCCTTCCTGGTACAGATAACCGGTTTCCCGGGGGTAGGTAACTCTAACACCCCCGGCCGCAGCCATATCGCATTCCCCACCCAGCAGCGCCTGGACACCCAGGTGAATGGCCACCAGGGAGGTAGAGCAAGTCGTATATACCGGGAAACTGGGCCCTTTTAAATCCAATTTATAAGATACCCGTGTGCAAAGATAGTCTTTATCACTCAGTTGGGCGGCCGAAAAAGTGTCTAGCGAACTTTTCCCTTTCATCCCGGCCAGCAGCGTTTGAATTTCCCATAAACTATTAGGCGCGGCCCCAGCATATAACCCGATCAACCCCGGGTATCTTTGTGCATCATAACCTGCATCCTCCAACGCCTTCCAGGTGATTTCATGAAATATGCGCACCTGGGGGTCCATTACTTCTGCCTCTCGATGGGTATAGTCAAAAAAAGGCGCATCAAAAACATCAGCGTTCTCCAACACACCGCCGGCCCTGACATAGTTGGAATTCTCCAGTAATCTGGGATTCACCCCGGCCTCTTCCAGTTCCCGGTCAGTAAAAAAACAAAGGGATTCCACCCCACTCTTTAAATTAGTCCAGAATCGGCCGATGTCGGCTGTACCGGGAAAACGCGCTGCCATCCCTATAACTGCTGTCTCCAATCCGGTTTGACCGCTGTCTATCGCGTTTTTATCTTTATCCATTATTCATTACCCATTTGTATTCTCTGCAGCCTGTTTCGCAGCCGAATTCGACCATCATCGATTACTTCTGTCCGGTCTATTTCCTCTGGCGCCTGCGGTGATTCCTCTCCACTTACTTTAGAGTCGAAATGCCGGGCCAGGTGATCGATGGTGGAATTTAAAAATATTACCGCTGTAGGCACGTTCTGCTTGAATACGTCCTTCAATCGACGACTCATTTTTATAACTCCCAGGGAATTGCCCCCCAGGTCGAAAAAATTATCATGAATGCCGATTTTTCCCACACCCAGTATCTCTTTCCAGATTTCAGCGATAACCTTCTCCACATCGGTTTCCGGTGCCACATATCGCATGCTCGACTTTACTTCCGGCTCCGGCAGCCCATTCCGGTCCACTTTCCCATTGGGGGTCAACGGCAGGCTTTTCAACGGCACAAAGTAGGAAGGAATCATGTAATCCGGTAGTATACGGAACAGGTATTCTCTTAATTCCCTGCTGCCAGGCACATCTTCCTGCGTCCCCGGTTTTCCCGTAACAATATAAGCGCACAGGTATCTATTGCCATTTTTGTCTTCCCTGTCCACTACACAGGCATCACGAATCGGTCGAACAAAATACCCGATTTCTTTAAGAATCCTGTTTACCTTTGTCACGTCCGGCTCAAACTCAATTTCCGCCAGCGCTTCTTTCCGGGTAATCTTGCCCAAACGACAGTCCCAACTCAAAGGAGCCGCATAGTTATGATAACCGTATGCACAAAGATAGGCATAGATCCCCACGTCATTGATGATGCAGTTGCTGGAACAAAACCCCGTATCCCCAGGCTGCTGCCAGTAAATATCCTTACTTTTTAAGTACGATTTGATCTCATAAACAGAAGCATTATCATACCTGAAGAAATCCACAAAATGGATATCCTGGAAAACCTCATCCCCAAATGTCCCAATAGGAATTTCACCCCATTCTTCACGCGGCTCCTCACCCACTGCATCCTTTCGATAGGTATAAGTACTCAATAAACGCGAAATCTTGTCTCCCCCGGAATGATATATCTTCCTGAATAACACAAGCTTCTCTTCCACTTCTGCTGCATCGAGTATTCCCTGGCTGTAAAGCCCCTGGAGCTTCGTATCGAAAATCTGCCCCCGGGATAAACCCGTAATCACCATATTGATTCCTTTCTCTACGGCAATCCGGGTACTAATCGTGGTAAGCGCTTTAAAACACCCGGTGCAAACCGTATGCTCGTGACTTAAACTTTCAACAAATATCTCCTTCATCCTGGGAGCCTTGCAAACAATGCTATCTACGTTCCCACCCAGGCGCGTGGTTATCCGCTTGATGTTCTCAAAGGCCGTGTCGGAAATATAACCGTTATCAAAGGTAAAAGCCAGCACCTTCAACCCTATTTCCACCAATCGGTACAATACATAAGAACTGTCTTTACCGCCGCTAAAAAGCAGCAAACAGTCATATTCACCCCGCTTCGATGCGTCGGCTTTTTCCACCAACTGTTGAAAATCCCCCATTGTCTTAAAATAGTTGTCTGCATAGGTTTCATATTTTTCGTATTCCCGGCAGATGTTACAAACACCCTGAGAATCAAAATAAATCCCGGGATAGTGCGAAGAAAGCACACACCGGCTGCAATACCTGGTTTCGCCGCCAGAAAGCTCGTGCCTTTTGTCATCGTAATTGTAGGTGTAACTTTTTAATTGATTCTCGATTTCCTCCAATTCGATCCGGAAACCCCTTATTTTTACCTGGTGATCGATTCGACCTAAAAATTCAATATTACCGTCCGCCAACCAACGAGCCAGGTCACCGGTTTTGTAGAGGCAGCTCATAGCTGATAGCTGATAGCTCATAGGGAGCTCTACAGAACTGCTTGCTTTCTTCTCCCTCCTATCAGCTATGAGCCATGAGCTATGAGCTAAAACAAATTTCTCTGCGGTTAATTCCGGTTGGTTTAAATATCCTCTGCCAACCCCGTCACCACTAATGCACAATTCTCCGGGAACCCCAATGGGCTGCCATTGCCCCTGCTGATTTACAATATATATTTGCTCATTGGGCATGGGTTTGCCAATGGGAATGGTATGAATTTCATTAACGGTTTCCTTTGAAATTTCATACCATGTAGAATCCACACAACATTCGGTGGGACCGTAAACATTGGTAATCTTAGGTACCGGTTTCTCAAATCTATTTAAAAAATCCTCCACCAATGACTGCGGCAGGGCTTCCCCACCAATAATGAAATGTTTCAAATAAAGCCCGGCAAATCCAGATTGTAAACCATGTCCCTCCCTACTGTCATCCATATCCTCCACCATCAACCGCAAATGGGTAGGGGTGCCATCTGAAATGTCAATACAATATTTCCGGTAATATTCTTTTAACGCCTCACCATCGATGCGGATTTCTTCCGGCACGACATATAGTGTATGACCCAGCAGCAGCGCTGCAAATATCTGCTGCACAGAAGCATCAAACACACACGGAGAAACCAATACAACCTTTAAATTTCCTTGATATTGACTGTAAATGTTCCGGTGTAAACCGGAAACCAGGTTAATGACATTTCGATGTTCCACCATGGCGCCCTTGGGCCTGCCGGTGGTACCTGAGGTGTAGATGACGTAGGCAAGATTGGTAGGGGCACAGCATGCTGTGCCATTACATATGGAGGCACGGCATGCCGTGCCCCTACAAACGTCCAACAAATCACGGGCGGTCAACAGAAGCGCGGCATTGCTGTCTTCCAGCATGTATTTTCTACGTTCTTCCGGGTAATTCGGATCAATGGGCAAATAAGCACCGCCTGCTTTTAATATACCCAGTATTCCTATCATCATCTCCACAGAACGTTCCACCATAATTCCCACTATCGTGTCAGGACCCACACCTTTTTCTCTTAATAAATGAGCCAATTGATTAGACTTTTGATTTAATTCCCTGTAGATTAATTGCACCGTTTCCCCAATTTTTTCTCCTTTGCCAACTACAGCAATGCCGTCAGGCGTTCCTTCTGCCTGTTCTGCAAACAACTGAACAATGGTCCTGTCTTCAAAATATGGCACAGCAGTATCATTAAATTCTTCCAATAATTGTCTTCTCTTCTTTTCCGTAAGAATCTCAACATCGGATAACCGCAGGTCTACATCAACTAGTAGCTGCTGAAGCAGTACAGTAAAATGGTCCACCATTCGCTGAACCGTGGTTTTTTTATACCTCATGGGATTGTAATGCACCTCCATTTCCACTGATTCTCCCGTTCTCAGAAAACTAAAAATCATATTAAGATTCACCGGATGGAGGTAATCAAGGTCATGGATATTCTCTAACAGAACCGCTGCATCAAATAACGGGAAATCATGTTCGGACATGCTCATGTTCAACTGGGACACCAGGACTTCAATGGGATAATTTTTATGTTTATCCGCCTCCAGAATGGTCTTACGCACCTGGAACAGCAATTCCTTGAAGGTCATATTATCTTTCAACTGCTCCCTCAATACCAGGACAGTATTTACAAACTCCGTACAGGCATCATTATCTTCTTTCTTATAAATGGGCGCCCCTACAATAATGTCTTTATTGCTGCCGTACGTGTATTTGTACAGCAATACTACGGTCACTGCCACCGCAATCATATGCAAGGTATAATCAAATCCATTACTTACTTCCATTAAACGAGTAAACAATTTCCCTGTAAATCGAGTTTTTACCAGGTCTTTGCTTGACAAATCAAAAAATTTACTTTTGGCTTCTCCATTATAGTCATAAGGAAAAAAACTTTTGTTTAATTCCCCAGCCCCGGACAGTTTGTCCAGCCAATACTCTCTTTCTTTCACATACTGATTGGAAGCAATGAATACATCCTGGGATATAACACGTTTTTCCATGATATTATCTCTTTAATTATCCGCCTCTGATCTAAATCCCAAAAAGGGTTTCTTCCTCATTAATGTCTACCGGAGCAGCAGACAATTTATGGGAAAGTCGAATATCTTTCAATTTGATTTCCCTGTTCTCCAGGACCTGCTGTAAGATTTCAATATAATGATCTACCATTTTTTCAGCGGTGGAACGCTTAAAAAGCGCCGTAGAGTAATTCAGTATCATAGATATCCCATTGGGCCCTTCCATCGCTTCAAGGCTGAGGTCAAACTTTGTATTCTGAACCTCAATCGTATCATACGATTTTATTTGGATTCCCGGGACTTTGTACTTCATTTCCATTACCGCAGTATTTTGCAGGGTAAATTCAACGTCAAATATGGGATTCCTGCCGGTGCCCCGGGGTATATCCAGTTTTTCTACCAATTCTTCGAATTGATAGTCCTGGTTTTCAAACCCATCGATGGCATTTTTTTTAACTTCTTGCAAAAACTCTGTAAATCGCTTTTCTGCTCCGGGTTGGTTTCGCATAGAAAGCATATTGACAAACATACCGATGATATTTTCCAGGTCTGCATGCCGCCTGCCTGCCACACCGGTGCCTACTACGATATCCTCCTGCAGCGTATATTTTGAAAGTAAAATATTAAATACAGCCAATAATACCATATAAACAGTGGTTTCGGTTCCCGAGGCAAGTTGACTCACTTCTACTGCCAGTTGTTTATCAATCGTAGAAATAATGACGTTACCCTCGAATTCCTGGACAGGGGGCCTGGAAAAATCAGTGGGCAGCGCCAATTGGGGAATATCTCCCTCGAATCGCCCAAGCCAGTACTGTTCCTGGCGTTTGATGGAATTGTCCTGGTCTTCATCCTGTTGAATGCTGTTTTGCCACTCTGAAAAATCTTTGTACTGGAGTCTTAATTCCGGTAATTGTTTGTCCGAATAAAGGAACAGCAGTTCCCTGAGAAATATCCCCAACGAAGTACCGTCCGTAATGATGTGGTGCATGTCCACCATAAGGATATGTTTCTCCTCTGCCAATTTTATCAATCCGAACCGCATCAAAGGGGCCCAAGACAGATCAAACGGACGAATGAAATTCTTTACATCGTCTCCTGGTGAGTCCCCACCCTTCAGGTATTCGATGGCAAAAGAGATATTCCCGGCTGAGTGAACCCGCTGGCAGGCCTCCTGGTTTATAGTTTGAAAAGAGGTTCTCAATATCTCATGCCGTCGGATTAGCTTACTTAAAGCACCTTCCAGTCGATCCCGGTGAAGGACCCCCTCCAATTCCACAACCATCGGAATGTTGTAGTTGATACTGTTTTCATCCAACTGGCTTGCGACAAAAACTCGCTCCTCCGCTGAAGAGATTCTATAATATTCCTTCTCTTCTACGGCATCAATAAACTCATATTTATCTCCCGATGCATTCTTTATGAATTTCGCCAACCCCCTGACGGTCGGTGTCCTGAATACTTCTGGAAGAGGTATTTTAACACCCAGCGCTCGATGTATCCTGGCGGTCAATATACTGGCTTTCAATGAATGCCCACCCAGATCAAAAAAGTTGCTGTCTATTCCAACCAATTCTTCCATCCCCTCATTCGATGCGTCCCTACCAAAACCCAATACATCTAACCATATCTCTACCAATGTCTTCTCAACCTCGTCCCTGGCGGGGCTGTAACTTTCTGTGGTTATCACCTCAGGCTCAGGCAAAGCCTTCCGGTCAACTTTGCCGTTGGGGGTTAAGGGAATCTTATCCAAAATCACAATATGCGCGGGTACCATGTAATCCGGCAAATCCCCTGACAAATACTCTTTTAATTCCCGGTCTCCGATTTCCTGCCGGGCAACAATATACGCACAAAGATATTTCTCCCCGGTTTTACTTTCCCTGACCACCACTACAGCCTCGTTTACTTTGTCGTGTCCCCGTAATCGATGGGTGATTTCACCGGGTTCGATGCGAAATCCCCTTATCTTTACCTGGTCATCGATCCGCCCAAAAAATTCAATGCTTCCCTCCGGCAGCCATCGGGCCAGGTCTCCGGTAAGATATAAACAATGAATGATGAATGATGAATGATGAATACTGATAAATTTTTCTGCTGTTAATTCCGGACGGTTTAAATAACCCCGCGCGACCCCGTCTCCTCCGATGCATATCTCCCCATGTATACCGATAGGAACCGGTTTCAAACCTTTATCCAGAATATAAACTGCTGTATTGGATATCGGCCTGCCAATGGGAATCGTACTCGCGGATTCATCGATGTGATCGATGAAATAATAAGTGGCGTAAACTGTTGTCTCGGTGGGACCGTAAACATGGATAATTTTACTCGCTCCCAGACCGGCCAACGCCTTTTTACAATGTTCCACAGAAACACGTTCTCCACCGAACAGGACTTTTCTTATATGAGCCAGACATCCCGGTTTTAATTCCACTAACGTATTAAATAATGCAGTAGTTACAAAAAATACGGTTATCGATTCTTTCTCTATCACGCTTGCCAGTCGATCCACCGCCACCCCTCTCTCCCGCTCCATCACCACCAACGAAGCTCCATTCAAGAGCGCGCCGTATATATCGAATACGGAACCATCAAACGCATAATTCGATAATTGTAATATCCTGTCGTTCGGTTTTAACTCGATGTAATTGGTATTATTAACCACTCGTAATACATTGTGATGGGTGGTAAGCGAACCCCTGGGATTACCGGTCGTACCGGACGTGTATATGATATAGGCCAGGTTACCCGGTTTACTGCGTGCAGCCGGATTACCGGTATCGCCCATAAAATAATCATCCGACTCCAGGTCGATGATTTCAACCTCATAATCGCACCTGTTTTTATACTTCTGCCCGGTTAGTAGTATAAAAGCGCCGCTGTCCGTAAGCATATATTTAATTCTTGCCTCCGGGTGGCCGGGGTCTAAGGGTAAATAGGCACCCCCTGCTTTCAATATTGCCAGGATTCCCACGATCATCTCTCCCGATGGTTCGGTCATAAGCCCTACAACGGTGTCAGGCGCGACGCCTTTTGCCCGCAGCAAATGAGCCAGGCGATTGGATTTTTCGTTTAACATGCGGTAGGTAATGGATGTTGTGCAGGCCAGCCGGCTCCTCCCAACCGCGGCAATGCGGTCCGGGGCTGCGGCCGCTTGCGTTTCGAATAACTCATGAATTGTTCGGTCGATATATTCCTTAAACGTATCGTTAAACTCCACCAGGAGCTGCTGTTTTTCCTCTTTTGAAATGATTTCTATATGCGATATCCTCTTCCGTGGATCCTCCGCCACCTGCGTGATGATTTTCTTGGAAAAATTGGCAAACCGCTCAATCGTTTCTTCCTTGAAGAGTTTTGAACAATATTCAAAGGTAAACCCCAACCAATCTTCGATTTCATAACTCAACAACATTAAATCAAATTTTGCGGTTCCTCGTTTAAATTCATAAGGTTTTAATGTTAAGCCGGGGATTTTGAGATCTGAGAATTCCATGTTCTGTAATGAAAACATCACATCAAATAACGGGTTGCGGCTGGTGTCCCGGTTTATCTCCTCCCCCAACTTTTCTACCAGGTCCTCGAACTGGTAATCCTGGTTCTCAAAGGCCTTCAAAACGTTCTGTTTTACTTTCCTTAAAAATACGGTAAACGTATCTTCCCACACGATATTATTCCGGAGGGCCAGGGTATTAACAAACATTCCTATCATCTGCTGCAAATCCGCATGTCTTCGCCCGGCCGTGGGTGAACCGATAATAATATCATCCTGATTGCTTAATTTCGCTGAGAGAACAAAAAATACAGCCAATAATACCATATACAACGTAGCTCCTTCCTGTTGGGCAATCCGTCTCAATGCCGCTGTTTCTTTGCTTCCCACTTTAAAATGCAGCTTGTCACCCTCAAAACTCTGAAATGCCGGCCTTGCATAATCAGTGGGCAAATGAAGTACCGGGATCTCCTCCTTGAATTGCTCCAACCAGAATGCTTCCTGGCTTCCTAAATAATCGCTGCCTTTACCATGATTATGCAATTCAGAATAATCCTTATATTGAAGCCTCACCGGTGATAATTCTTTCCCCGCATACAACTCCATAAACTCTCGTAAAAATATTCCGTAAGAAGTTGCATCGATAATAATATGATGTGTATCCTCGATCAAAATGTATCCCTGGGTTTTCTCTTTTATCAATCCCACCCGGATAAGTGGCGCCTGAGACAGATCAAAGGGACGAATGAAATCCCGGATAACCTTCTCTTGAGAAAATTGACGGTCGTCGTTCCATCCCCCTGACTCCACGCTCTCTAAATCCCCTGTGGTTAAATCAAAATATTCGATTTTAAAGTCCACTTCCTGGTGTATCTGCTGCACCGCTTCCTCACCCATCATCTCAAAGGAAGTCCTGAAATTTTCATAACGCTCGACCAGTTTTTTGTAGGTGGTCTCTATTTTTCCCTTTTCAACCCGCCCCTCCAACCGGACTATCTCCGGGAGATTGTAAGTCGTACTCTCCAGGTCCAACTGCTGTATAAAAAACAGTCGTTTTTGAGCGGATGATAACAAATAATATTCCTTTTTTTCCGATGGTTCAATGGGAGTATATAAACGTTTACCGGAGCCAGCGATAATATCAGCCATCCCGCGAATAAAGGGACTGTTAAAAAAATCTGTTAATGAAACATCCGAGTGGAACTCTTTTTGAATTTTCGTTAACAGTGAGAGCGCTTTTAATGAATCGCCTCCCAATTCAAAGAAATCATCAAAAACACCGATTTGTTGGATCCCGAAAAATTCCTGCCAGGTATTGGCAAGGGCCTGTTCGGTCTCGTTTCCCGGTGCTGCATAGGCCCTGCTCAATTCCGGCCGGGGATGTAAAGGCAAAGAATCCGGTTTATCACTCAAATCAAGGGCTTCCTCTAAACCCGATATGCTAAAATTTTCAGCTTTTTCATACACAGCCGGGAAATCCGCTGTGGATACCAGTACCTGGGGATATGCTGCCGATAAAATACGATTAATTACCTCGATCCCTTCTGCAGGTCGAATCGCATTTTTAAGGGGGTCTTGTTTTGGCGATTCAACCCGGGAATGCCCATCAAACGATTTGACTTCCAGGTCGGCACTTCTGTCTCTTGAGACCACCACCAGCGTATAACCCTCAATGCTGACCAATTCAACCCCTTGCTCATCCATAATGGTGATATTAAATTCCAGGTTCTTTTCCCGGGATTTTTTCTTCTCTATATACAGGGAATGGCTGTAAATTTTAGTTGGCACCGGTGCTTTAATTCGAACTTTCTTGAAGGAAAAGGGCAAATAGGGATTATTGTCTTGATATTCATCAATTAAAAAGGAAACCGCTGCATCCACTAGAGCGGGGTGCAGTTTATAATCCCGGACATCAGAGGCAAATGCCGGGGGGAGTTCCAGGAGGGCCAAACCTTGTCCTTCACCGGTTTTGATCTGCTTAAAATTTTCCCACCTGGGACCTGCGGAAATAACCCCACCAGAGACCGGCTGATTTTTCTCGGTATAGATTTTTTCCTTTTTATTACATCCTGCTGCGATTTCTTCTATATGGTACGGTGTTGATGGTTCTGCACTGACATCGAGGGCAGAAATCTTTCCCGCGGCATGGGTCTGCCATTGATTATCACCAGGAGCCCCCCGGCTGATGATGGAAAATTCAAATTCATTTCCCTTTTCCTGGTTTTCAAGAATAGTGTGTACCTCCTTTTGCTCCTCATCTTCTACCATCAAGGGATTCAGGAAATATATTTCTCTCATTTCCATCCGGGTATTGCCCACATGATGCTCAAAGGCAGCCCTGGCCATTTCCAGGTAGGCTGTTCCGGGTAGTACGGCTTTGCCCAGGATGCGATGCTCTTCCAGTACCCAATGTTTGTCCACACGAAAATCAGAAACAAATACCCTCCGGTGCGGGTTTTCTTCAATACATCCATCAAAAAGAGGATGTTCTACGTCCCCGGGCTGAGAGGTGGGCCGCGCTATTCCCTCGACTCCGGCGCTGACGAATTTTTCAACAGCCTGGACAGCCATGCCCACTTCCCGCCAGGAATCCCAATTTATGGATACTGTAAACGTCTTGCCCTTAAGGTTTTTCCGGATGGCAAAGGCGTCCAGGAAGGCATTGGCCGCTGTGTAGGCCACCTGACCAAAGGGTGCAATAAATGAACTGAGGGATGAACAGAAAACAAGAAAATCCGGTTCCAATTTCGCATCCTCTAACAATTCATCCAGCACCAGCGTACCTTTTAATTTGGGCGCCAGTACTGCATCAGACTGTTCCTGTTTCCTGAGGTGAATCACACCGGCATAATCACCGATTCCAGCAGTATGGAACACACCGTTAATCCCACCAAATTGTTCTACTGCCTGGTTGAATACGTCTTTCATTTGCTGATAATTTGCAATATCGGCACTGAATGCCAGGACATTTGCGCCGCGGTTTTCAAGCTCCTGCACCTTGCGGATATTGAAACCGATGCGGCTGTCTTTGCTGCTGCCGGGCGAATTCAGCCAATCCTGCCACTGGTCCCGGGGAGGTAAGACCGGTTTATCCACCAAAATCAACCGGGCCTGGAGCGTTTCAGCCAGGTATCCCGCAAACGTCAAGCCCATACCGCCAAATCCACCGGTAATTAAGTATACGCCTTTCTTTTTTAAGCGCGGCAAACCGGTTTTAGGTTGTTCCAGGTGAACCGGTTCAAAATGCTGTACCCAGCGGTGCCGCCCCCGAAGCGCCACAATCCTATCAGACGAATGAGTATAGAGCTCTGCTCTTAACCGGCTTACAAGCTCTTCCTGGACATGGTTCCCGGTTGCTGGGAGCTCAATATCTATACTGCGGCAGCGTATTTGGGGATATTCTTTGGGAATTACCCGAACGGCTCCCAGTACAAGCGCCTTCTCTGCCTGCAATTCCTCTGTGCCAACCACCTCCTGGAGATGATCGGTAACCACATCTACCCGGAGGGTTTTATCGTAATTCTGCAGCCCCACTGCCCGGGCTGTATTTAAAAGACTGTAAAATCCCCTATCCAGGATGTCTCCCATACGCTTTACCTGTTCCATTCCTGCTTTCGTTTCTGTTACCGGGTCTAATTCATGCATACCATTCCCGGTAACGCCCCACAAATGGACCATGCGTTGGGGCATCCGGTTCTGTTGGGAAAGTTCTGCAAATAACCTATCATAGTGGCCTGGCTGTCCAGTATCTATAACAAACGTAATGGGTTCCCCTTTGCCCCCTTCTTGCTTCTTAAACTGCTTCCCCGGTTTCACAACCGTCACATCCTGTCCTGTTTCTTTTAACTGGTCTGCCAACCACTGCCCTACACCACAGTCATCAATAAAAACAACCCAGTTATAATGATCCTGGTTCACGTCAACATCACCATCGATATCAACACGCTTCCATGAGGGGACATAAAACCAATCATCAATACCGGCCCGTTCACCCGCTGCTTTAATCCCGGGCTGCAATTCCGAAAAAATTTTAGACATATCTCCTTCAACTGAAAAACGTCGTTTTTCAAAGGGATACGTCGGTAACGGAATCCGATGCCTCTTTTCTCCGCCGTGGAATTCATGCCAGTCTATTTTTAAACCACTACCCCACAGTCGGCCGATTTTATCCAGTAAAAAATAGGTATCGGAAACCTTTTCATCAGGATGTCTTACCAGGTTCAATACCGGTTGTCCCGGTAATTTATCGGCATGCTGCCTGACAAATGTGCTGAGCACTTTACCAGGCCCAATCTCAATAAAAACAGCATTTTTCTTCTCCAGTAATTTACCAAGACCAGTGGAAAATTGAACAGTACGACGCAGATGATCCGCCCAATACCCGGGGTCCACTGCTTGTTCAACCGTTATCCAGGTACCGGTGACATTTGATATATAGGGGATTTGGGGACTATTCAAGGCAGCCTGGGCGACATTTTTTTCAAACCCTGATAAAATCGGGTCCATCATCCGGGAATGAAACGCATGGGAGGTGTGCAGTTTTCGGGTTTTGCTGCCTTTTTTCTCTAATAAAGCGGCAAAGTCGTTAATGGCACCGTGGGGACCGGAAACCACACACCGCCCCGTCGTATTGACCGCCGCCAGGGCAATGTCTTCATATCCCGTAAGTAATTGTTTTAACGCTTCTTCAGAAAGCGGTACACTCAACATTGACCCGGGGGGTACGGACTGCATCAATTTTCCCCTTAACGCCACCAGCTTTAACGCATCCTCTAAAGAAAAAACCCCGGCTAAACAAGCAACCACATATTCACCGATACTGTGTCCAATCATGGCATCGGCTTTTATCCCCCATTTCATCAGCAACCTGGCCAATGCATATTCAATGGCAAAAATCAGCGGTTGGGTGATTTCAGTCTGGTTGATCTTAGCAGAACTGGCTGCGAGTTGCGAATTGCGGGTTTTGGGTTCTCTTTCTTCCTTTATGATTTCTTCATCACCATCCGGGTATAGAATCGCTTTCACATCACACCCCACCAAAGGGTCTAAGATTTCAAGACATCGATCCATTGTTTCATGGAATACAGGTTCAGTTCGGTACAGTTCCAATCCCATATTTACGTACTGGGATCCCTGACCGGGAAACATGAATACAACATGCTTCTTACCCTCTTCTGCAAAAAAAGTATGAATGTAAGGTTTACCTGGCTCCGGTTCCCTGGGTGACGGTTCATCCATAGATTCCAGGGCATCAATCGCTTCATCGATGCTTGAATCCCGGCAGACCAGCATTCTCCTGTGCTTAAATTGGCCTCTACCTAACTGGAGCGTATAAGCCGCATCCGCCAGGCTTAGACCAGGATTTTCCTTGAAAAATTCCCTCAGGTTTCGGGTGGCCCGGTCCAGGGCAGAAGAGGTTTTGGCAGAAAGAAGTATTAATTGGGGACGCCCTTCGAGACCCCCTGCCCCCTGCTCCCTGCCCCCTGCCTTATCCGGCCATTCTTCCAGTATTACATGGGCATTGGTTCCACCAATACCAAAGGAACTGACTCCTGCTCTCAAGGGATGGGTATGTTCATTACTCTTCCATTCAGCCAATTCCGTATTGACATAAAAAGGACTATTCTCAAAATCGATTTTTGGATTTGGTTTTTTAAAATGCAAACTGGGAGGGATTAATCGATGCGTTAATGCCTGGACAGCTTTTATGAAACCGGCAACACCCGCAGCGCAGTCCAGGTGACCCACATTGGTTTTCACAGAACCGATAGAGCAAAAACCTTTTTTGTTCGTATTAAATGCTAGTTTCAACGCTTCGATTTCAATGGGATCGCCCAGGCTGGTCCCGGTGCCATGGGTTTCAACATAAGTAATGCTTTCAGGCTCCACCTCAGCCATCTCAAGCGCAGCAGTGATAACCTCTACCTGCCCCTCCACACTGGGAGCAGTATACCCGACTTTTCGGTCCCCATCATTATTCGCCGCAGACCCTTTAATAATTGCATGAATATAATCCCCATCATCCAGGGCACGGACAAGGGGTTTTAAAATAACGATTCCCACACCTTCTCCACCAATAGTACCGGTTGATTCGGCAGCAAACGCACGACAGTGCCCATCAGCAGACAAGATCATGCCTTCCTGGTACTGATAACCAGTTTTTTGAGGAATGTTCACGGTTATCCCACCTGCCAATGCCATATCTACTTCCCCTGTTAATAACGACCGGCAGGCAAAGTGAATCGCCACTAATGAAGTGGAACAGGCAGTTTGAACCGTTAGGGAAGACCCTTTTAAATTTAATTTATAAGAAATTAACGTACTAAAAAAATTGCTGTTCAGATTATTGGCAGAAAATCTATCCGCACCACCCCTGATTTGAATTAAATTTTTCCCCACCCAGAGAACATTGGCGGCAGACCCGGCATAAAGACCTATTAAACCGCTGTAAGACCCCGGGTCATAACCCGCATTCTCCAGTGCTTCCCACGCACATTCATGGAAGATCCGTATCTGCGGGTCCATGATCTCTGCTTCTTTTGGAGTATATCCAAAAAATGATGAATCAAAATTTTCAATATCTTGAAGTATTCCTTTTGCTTTTACATACCCGGGTTCTCTAAAAGTTCCCGGTGCTGTGCCTTCTGCTTCCAGTTCCTCATCTGAAAAAAATGTAATGGATTCAACTCCGTTTTTTATATTTTCCCAGAATTCATCAACATTTTGGGCACCAGGAAACCGTAAGGCCATTCCAATAACAGCTATTTCCAGGCCGGTTCGGTCGTTCGCTTCATTTACTTCAGTCAATTCAATGCCTCCTTCTCACGTTCATCATTCATCATTCATAACTAAATCTGCTGCCTCCTTCTTTTCTGAATGGAACGTCTCATCATGTTCTTGCCCTTCGCCACTACCTCGGACCGCTCCTTACCAGTCACGCCTATTTTTGCCTTTTCTTTCTCTTCATTCTCTCCCATACCATCTAAATATTCTAAAAAAGTAGTGATTTTGGGAAACCGAAACAGGGTTACAGTGGGAATATCCCTTCCCAGGACTTTTTTTAACTTGCTGGCCAATTGAACAATATTCAGGGAATTTCCACCCAATTCGAAAAAATTATCATTGATCCCTGCTTTATCTACCCCCAACACCTCTTTCCAGGTGTCTGCCACAATTTTTTCCATTTCCGTTTCAGGTTGCACATAGGTGGTTTTTAAATAAGAACGTGTGTTCTCAGGTACTGGCAATACTTTCCTGTCTACTTTTCCATTGGGTGTTAAGGGTATACTATCCAGTCGGATGAAATAGGAGGGTATCATGTGGCCCGGTAATTCTCGGGTTAGGTATTCCCTGAGTTCGGATACGTCAAAGGAACGAGAACGATCCGTTATTGAGGATTGGGGAACAATATAGGCGCAAATATATCTATCTTTTCCTCCTCCTGGATCCCTCGCCACGACAACGGCTTCTCTCACACTGGCATGATTCAACAGTCGTTTTTCTATTTCTCCCAATTCGATCCTGTAACCTCTTATTTTGACCTGTTGATCGATGCGCCCCAAAAATTCTATGGTACCATCCGGCAGCCACCGCACCAAATCGCCGGTACGATATAAACGATGAATGATGAATGATGAATAGTAACTCCCCCTGCGGGGGGAGCCGATCTCTGACCTTCTAACCTTCTTCTCTTCTTCGTGTTCCTTCGTGTCCTTCGTGGCTTCGTGGTTTAACAAATTAACAAACTTCTCTTTTGTTAATTCCGGGTTATTTAAATAACCGCGAGATACACCATCGCCGCCAACCGACAGTTCTCCCACTACTCCTAACGGAACCAATTGATTCCAACGGTCCACAATATAAGCGGTAGAATTGGCAATGGGTTTACCTATGGGTATGCGTTCTGTATAGTTTCTTTTTATTGAATAGGTCGTGGAAAACGTGGTGTTCTCTGTAGGGCCATAACCATTGATAACATTTAATTCAAGAAATCTCTCCCTTACCATATTGATGTACACCGGCGACAACACATCGCCTCCCACCAGGAGATTCTTCAATCCTGCAAATATTTCCACATCTTCCCCGCACAACTGGTTAAAAAGAGGAGATGTTAACCACATCGTGGAAATATCAAATTTCCGTATATTCTGTTTCAACGTCCCGGGATTCAATATGTCATCTTCAGGCACGAGATACAAAGTTAACCCATTTAATAATGATCCCCATATCTCAAAGGTAGAGGCATCAAACTCCAATGCACCGGTTTGGAGTATTCGTTCATTTTCCCTGAACTCGATATAATTGGTATTCTTTACTAACCTCACCACATTCTGCTGTCCCACCAGCACACCCTTAGGCCTCCCAGTAGAACCCGAGGTGTAGATGACGTAAGCCAGCCTGTCTGCTGAGTCAACCTGGCTGGAGGTTGAGGTTAAAGTTAAGGTTGATGAAGACAATTCTTTAGAAATATTGATTACCTCAATTAATTCCCTCTTATCTTTAACCTTAACCTGAGCTTCTGGCGCAGCCAGTAATATCCTTATATTACTGTCTTCCAGCATGTATTTTTTGTGTTCTTCCGGATAATCCGGGTCAATGGGCAGGTAAGCACCACCTGCTTTTAATATACCCAGGATTCCAATAATCATTTCCACAGAACGTTCCACCATAATTCCCACTATGGTGTCAGGACCCACACCTTTTGACCGCAGCCCATAAGCCAATTGATCTGACTCTTTATTTAATTCCCTGTAGCTTAATTGCACCGTTTCCCCTGTTATTTCCTCCTTATTGGCCGGGGGCGCCACCCCCTGCCAACTGCCAACTACAGCAGCGCCGTCAGGCGTTCGTTCTGCCTGTTCTTCAAATAATTCATGAATTGTTTTATCATTGGGATACGCTGTCCGGGTATCGTTGAACCGATACATTACCTGTTCCTTCTCTTCTTCAGTGATGATCTCGATATCCTGTATGGTTACCTCCGGGTATTCCAGGATAAAAGCGACTATTTTCTTAAAATACCCGGTTAACCGATTCATGGTTTCCATCTTAAATAATTTCGTACAGTAGTTGACTGCAAAAAAGATACCCTTTTCTGATTCGGTGGCGGTCCAGGTCATATCAAATTTCGATATTTTATTCTCATATGCAACCGGGCTCAGCTTCAAACCTGGTATTTGTATTTCCGAGATATCCAGGTTTTGCATGACCAATACAACATCAAACAACGGGTTCCGGCTGGCATCCCTGTTCACTGCCAATTGGTCAACCAGGTTTTCAAACTGGTATTCCTGGTTTTCAAAGGCGGTCAATGTTCTCTCCCTGATTTCTCTAAAGAATTCGTTAAGGCGTTTTTCTCCTGCGGGATAATTTCTCAGCGCCAGGGTATTGACAAACATCCCGATTACATTCTCCAGGTCTCCATGCCTCCTACCCGCCACCGGACACCCCACAACGATGTCCTCCTGGCCGCTTAACTTTGATAAAAGGATATTATATAGGGTTAATAAAACCATATATAGACTTGCGTCTTCCTTCCCAGCCAAAATTTTCAGTTTCTGCGCTTGTTCCCGGTCGATCTGGAATGTCATTGTTTTTCCTGTAAAATCTTGAATCACCGGTCTTGCATAATCGCTAGAAAAATTCAACACCGGGATTTCCCCGGCAAATTCTTTCAACCAATACCTTTCCTGCTCTTTTATTGCTTTTTTCTCCCTCTCGCTGTTTTGCCATCCCGAGAAATCTTTATACTGTATCCTGACCGGTGGTAAATCTTCTCCTTCATAAAGGGCCATAAATTCCCTGATCATAACGCCTACCGAGGTCCCATCCGATATGATATGATGCATATCCACCATCAGGATATGTTTATCCCCAGTAATCCCCTCTTGAGAGGGGTGGCCGTAGGCCGGGGTGTGTATGAGCCCCACTCGAAACAGTGGTGCCTGAGATAAATCAAAAGGTCGAATTAAATCAGTAGGCAATTGGCAGTTGGCAGTTGGCAATTTCTGATCATTATAATCGATGGCAAACTCTACCTCATCGTGTATTCGCTGCAGCGGATCATCTCCTATCATTTCAAAACAAGTCCTTAAACTCTCATGTCTGGCGATTAATTCGTTAAATGTACACTCCAATCTATCGGTTTTAAGGTTACCTGCCAGGGCCATAAATTCAGGTATATTGTAGGCAGTACTGTCCACATCCAGTTGTTGAAGAATATACAATCGCTTCTGTGCGGATGATAAAGGATAATAATCCTTCAGTTCTGTAGGCTCTATGGACAGGTATTTATCCTGTTTCGCTGCTCCAATGTACCTGGCCAGCTCCCGTATGGTTGGCCGCGTAAAAATCTCCGCCAACGGCACGTCTACAGCAAATGCCTTGTGTATCTTTGATACCAATAAAGTTGCTTTTAATGAATGTCCTCCCATTTCAATAAAGTTGGCATCTATACCCAAATGTTTATGGTTTACCTTTAACACGTCCGACCATAACTCAACGAGCTTTTGCTCCAACCGATTCCTGGGCGCTGTATATCCATGTTGAGCAGCCTCACCCACTTCCGGTATAGGCAGTGCAGCGCGGTCCACCTTGCCATTAGCGGTTAAGGGCATCTTATCCAGGGTTACAATATACCCGGGTACCATGTAATCCGGCAAATCCCGTGATAAATATTCTCTTAATTCCAACACATTAAAAACTTGTTGTGATGCTGGAACAGCAACAACGTAAGCACAGAGATATTTATCGCCGCTGCTGTCTTCCCTGACCAGTACGACTGCCTCGTTTACC
>WVZO01000478.1 GCA_011772425.1 Candidatus Aminicenantota bacterium | reverse complement strand
TTGCCCGAAGGGCGCAAATTCCATTTTTAATTTTTAATTTATCATTTTTCGTTTTTAATTTGAATTCTCGGACAGGCTCCCAGGTCCTGGTCTGGAATTTTCATGCCTACTTCCTACTTCTTACTCAGCACTTCCCGGAAATCAAAAAACGTCACGGTTCCGTTGGCATTGGCGGTGGCAAAGATGCCGGGTTTCGTGGGATGGGCCTTGATCTCATAAGGTATCCACAGCAGGGGTATGGTTTTGATACATTCGCCGGTTTCGATGTCCCAGATTTTAAGGGTGTGATCAGACGAGCCGGAGAGGATAAAAGTCCCTCCCGGGCTGAAACAGACACTCCATACTCGACCTTCGTGTCCTTTAAAGGTGCGCACCAGCACCTCTTTTCCGCTGGTACGATCCCATCAGAATAAGGAGCCATGTAAGTTATCCATCATTTAAGCATCCTCCTCCTCTGAATGGTTTTCAAGGCGTTTGCAAACTGACATACAGAGGATTTTGAATTTTGGGTAACTTTCAAGGGCCTTTTTGATTAAAGGTCTTATTAATTCCCACTGCAAAAGAAATCCATAGCTGTGAACAAAGAAGTGTCTGAATTTAAGTATTTCCAGTAAATTTTCATAAATGGGGCGATCAAGGAAAGCAAAATTATTTTCTTCATTGTAAAATTTTTTCAGCAATTCTTTATGCCAATCTTTGTCTTCATCTTGCTTTATCTTGTTAAACTTAAGGATACGTCTTAGAATATTCTCAATCCCATTGTAAAAGTTATGTAATAACCCGGCTGCTCCTGTTATTTCAATCAGTTCAGGCTCATACTCCGGCGGCTTCTTATACAGCTTTTCTAATTCTTTTAGGACTGTTTCTATATACTCGAACTCCACCTCTATTTCTTCAATCAATTCGTCAACCGACACATAAGACTCCTTTCTTTTCAATTCGTTCCCTGAATTTTTTTAAGAGAGAAGAAATTAAAATCAAGTCTACTTTCTTATTTAGTCGTTCTTCCAGTTCAATGTAAAATTTGAAAAAGAATTCAGGATTTATATCCACGGCAAAATCGATATCGGAGTATTCGTCTGCAGTACCATCGGCATATGAACCGAATAAGATTAGTTTTTTACCACCATATTTTTTTAAGATTTGCCTGGCGATTTCGATATCCTTGCGGATTTCTGCATCCATATTTTGTACTCCTGTTCCTAAATATATAATAAATTAGAGAGTTTGTCAATTTGGAAAAGGGGGGATGCCATTTTTTTTTCACCGCAGAGAGCGCAGAGATCGCGGAGAAAAAGTTTTATAATAAAAAACAAAATTTATTTGTCCGAAGGACGCCTTCCCATTCCCGCATTATTCCACAACCCCAACACCCCAATCAATTGTGAGCGCAGCGAACTAAGTCCTGATTTGGAATTTTCATGCCTACTTCTTACTTCCTACTTCTTACTCAGCACTTCCCGGAAATCAAAAAACGTCACGGTTCCGTTGGCATTGGCGGTGGCAAAAATGCCGGGTCTCGTGGGAGCGGCCTTGATCTCTAACGGTATCCACAGCAGGGGGATGGTTTTGAGACAGGCACCGGTTTCGATGTCCCAGATTTTAAGGGTGTGATCAGACGAGCCGGAGAGGATATGAGCTCCTTCCGGGCTGAAACAGACACTATATACCAGACCTTCGTGTCCTTTAAAGGTGCGCACCTCTTTTCCGCTGGTGCGTTCCCATAATTTCACGGTCTGATCATCCGAGCCGGAGAGGATAAAAGTCCCTTCCGGGCTGAAACAGACACTGGTTACTCCACCCTCGTGTCCTTTAAAGGTAAGAACCTCTTTTCCGCCGGCACGGTCCCAACATTTCAGGGTTTTATCAGAGGAGCCGGAGAGGATATGAGTCCATTCCGGGCTGAAACAGACACTTCTTACATAGTCATTTTGTCCTTTAAAGGTGCGCACCTCTTTTCCGCTAGCACGGTCCCAACATTTCACAGTGGCATCATCTGAGCCGGAGAGGATATGAGTTCCTTCCGGGCTGAAATAGACACCATTTACTCCACCCCCGTGTCCTTTAAAGGTGCGAACCAGCACCTCTTTTCCGCCAGCATGGTCCCATAATTTCAGGGTTTTATCATCTGAGCCGGAGAGGATATGAGTTCCTTCCGGGCTGAAACAGACACTATTTACTCCACGCTCGTGTCCTTTAAAGGTGCGCACCTCTTTTCCGCTGGAACGCTCCCATAATTTCACGGTGGAATCATGGGAGCCGGAGACAATATATTTCCCATCCGGGCTAACCGCGACACAGGTGACCGGACCGCTGTGCTTCAAATTGGGACTGCCCAGGAACCCGGTCAGTTCTTTACCGGAATATTTTTGATAGTATTTGAAATTTTTGTCTTCCGGGTTGTATTCCTTTGAATCCAATGTCAGCAGGCTTTCTTCTACCGCAAATTCCCCCTCCTCTTTTTGCCGGTTTCCTGTGAACCAATTTTCCACCACTTCCCGTTTAACCAATTGAAAGAGAAGCGATTCCCTTAACGATACGATTTCCGAATCCCCTGTTGAAAAAATCTCGTAATCCAGGTATTGTTGCAAAAAATCGGGTCTGGTGAGCTTTGCAATCGTGTTAAACGCCGCCGACGACTCTTCCAGCTTGTTTTTATCTTTGCTTAAGAGGAGGTCTTTAAGATATTTATAAAGCCAATCCACGGCATCCCAATTTTTAACTATCTGCTTTTCCATGTTGCGGTGCAGTAAACTCAACTGTTTCCTCTGGTACTGGCGGTCGATAAAGCTTTCAAACTCGGCCAGGCACTTCAGTGCCAGGTTATAAAGCCCGGCCGCGGTTTCTTTTTCCTTTTCCTCCTCGATGCGCTCCCGGATGAACCGCAGGATTTGTACCCCGTTTTGAATCCCGCTGCCCACGGCAATAGGAAGGGTCTCGGATTCGAAAAACAATCTTCCTTTTTCTCTCATAACGGCGGGGAAATCCCGGTTTTCAAAATATTTTTCCAGGTAAAGGGGATCGCCCAGCTTTTCCACGATATACCTGGCCGCCATGTACTCCATCACGGTTGAATGAATAAATACATATTTTAGGTGCCCGGCGGAACCCGCAACAGGATAAATACCACAATAATATTGTACATCAAATACCGGGTGTCGAATTTCCTGAAGATTTGATAATAGGCGATTACCAACAGGGCAGTCAAAGGCGTGCCCCCCACTTTGGCGGCAATCTCCTCCTGCCATACCACCCGGTCGAATTCCCTGTAAAGCCCCGAATCCTCCCCGTAAAAATATTGTGCCATTTGTCTCAACTGCTCCATATCCAGGGGCCGGACATCAAAGACCGGCTTCAAAACACCCTCCTTTGTATCGCTGAAATAACGCTCCCTTTCAGAGTACCGGGAGGTCAAATACACCCGGTTCTTTTGTTCTTCGTGCTCTTCGCGGCCCCCCTTAAATTGAAACTCCCGGAAAGCAAAACGAACTCTCCTACCGCACGGGCACTCTGAAAAAACTATTGCCCTCCGTGCCGATAAACTAAGCCCTATTTTTATCTACAGGATGGACATAAAAACTAAATAAAACGTAAAAACTTTAAGTATGTCCATCCTGAAACTACTGGCCTCCGGCGGCCAGGGGCTCTTTTTGAAAAAACCGCCCCTGGACCCCGCAAAAATTTTTTATACACGGTCAACCATTGTACCATGCTTCTAAACAGATTACCCCATTGTGATAATCTGTATTCCGTTTCCAAAGAAGGGTTTGTAATTTGTAATTTTGAATTTGTTTGTAATTTGTGATTTGTAATTTGTAATTTTCTTCACCTTCGTGGCTACTTAAAACTCTCTCTTACCTGGTGTACATGATCGCCAAACGTGGGAATTTCTTCTTTAAAAAATAATCCAAGGTAAATCGGGTCCCTACTCTCCGCCAATTCCATGGTCCTGGTACGATTTCCTGTATCATGATCCTCCGGCAAAGGAGCAACTTCCCCTTTCCAACTCTGATAAGTAATAAGTTTATTAAATTCCACACAGGGCGAAAGATCATGAACAAAAGAAAATCCTTTGTGTTCAATAGCCCGGGTGATAATTTGAGAGACATTGTCCCGCTCCCGTGAAAAAACCCGTGCCACATAGGTAGCACCATAAGCCAACGCCAGGGTGGTGGGATTTATGGGCCGGGCAATGTTTCCATAAGGCGATGTACCGCTTTTCATGCCCATAGGTGAAGTGGGAGATATCTGGCCTTTGGTTAAACCATAAATAGCATTGTCCAGGAGAACATAAGTCATATCAAAATTGTTCCTGGCGGCATGGGGAAAATGCCCGCCGCCAATACCCACACCGTCTCCGTCGCCGCCTACCACGACAACGGTTAAATCCGGGTTGGCGATTTTAATGCCGGTGCCGACGGGTATTGCCCTGCCGTGCAAGGCATGAAACCCAAATCCCTTAATGAAAAATGGAAACCTCCCGGAACAACCAATGCCGGAAACCACCACGAAATCTTTTGGCGGGATTTTAAGTTTTTCAGCGGCTTCGTATAACCCGTGAAGCGCGGTAAAATGTCCGCAACCGGGACACCAGGTGGGCAGCGTGTCCCGCCACTCTTTGGTTTTGCCGGCTTTGGCCTGCTTTAATCCTTCAAGTATCGCTTGTTTACTTAGAACGTTCGAGCTCATGGTTGGCCTCCATAATCTTTTGGGCAATTTTCTTCGGGCTCACCGGGTCAACCGCAGGTATGTGAATCTCAATCGGCCTGATACCATAACGCGATTTTAACAACGCTGCATATTGACCCTGGTAATTCATTTCCGGTACGATAATTTTTTTACAGGAATCAAAAAACTCCCGGAAAGAACCCTCATGCTGGGGATGGATCATAATCGATTTAATCAATTTCGATTTGACTCCCCGCTCCCGGGCAATATCCATCCCCTCCAGGATGGCGCCAATAGTAGACCCCCAACCGGCAATACCGATTTCTGCATCTTTATCCCCGACGACGTCCGCTGAGGGCAGGTCTACTTTCATGGATTCAAATTTACGGTGCCGCTTGGCTGTCATCATACTGTGCGCCTCGGATTCATAGTTGGGATGCCCTTTGACCGAATGCTCCAGCCCGGTAATGGTATAAAACGCACCCGGTTCTCCGGGAACAATCCACGGCGATACACCATCCTCGGTGATTTGATACCGCAAATAATTTTTTAACTGCTCAGGCGTGGGTTTCTTGCGGGTGCAGCGGTCACGTTCGATATTTTCCTTTAACGTAACGGTCTCAATGCGCTGCCCCAGGAAAAGATCACTGAGAAAAATAACCGGGGTCTGGTATTTTTCCGCCAGGTCAAAGGCCAATTGTATTCCGCTGTAACACTCTTCAGAGTTGGAAGGTGCCATGACCACCCGCGGCGAATCACCAGCACCACCGTAAAGGGCAATATTCAAATCTCCCTGTTCGACTTTAGTGGGCAGTCCCGTGGAAGGCCCCCCGCGCTGCACATCCACGATAACAGCCGGAATTTCTGCCATCACTGCCAGGTTAAGCATTTCACTCATCAACGCCAATCCCGGCCCGGCAGTGGCAGTCATGGCCCGCTTGCCTGCAAACCAGGCACCCAATACCGCAGAGATGGCGGCAATTTCATCCTCCACCTGGATGGTCCAGCCATCCAGTTTGGGGAGTTCTTTGGCTGTGATTTCCATGACCCTGGTGGCCGGTGTAATGGGATAACCGGCAAAAAATCTCAGTCCGCAGTCCATGGCCCCTTTGCTGAGGGCGTCGTTGCCGCTGATTAGAGCCTGTGGGGATAATCCCTCTTTAACTTCAAAACGGTTATTCAGTGGATAATTCTCTTTCATGTAATCATACCCCAACTGGAAGGCGTTAACATTCATCTCGACGATTCGTTCACCTTTGCGGTCAAATATCCGTTTGATTTGATTGATAAACATATCCGGCGGCAGTTCATAAAGGTAACACAACGCACCCATAGAAACGATGTTTTTGCCGCGGTTGGTGCCTGAGGCTTTATTGGCAAGTCTCTTTAGAGGAACAGCATAACCATTGATCTCCGGTGGGATAAACGCAGGTAAACTGTCTGCTTCGGTCAGGTCCCCGGGGTTACTGCTGTCATAGATCACGCCGCCTTCGGGTTTTATGTCCCGTATTTCAACAATAGATTCTTTTGCCGCCATGCCTACCAGTAAATCGATACCATCGCCCATGCTGTACAATTTGGAGGTGGAAAACCGTACCGTTGATGTGGATTTTCCCAGGCCGCGAATTTCTGCGCTGTAGATATCATTCACCATGACATGCAGGCCGATATTGGCACAGGCCCCGCCAAGTATTTTGCCGGACGACACCACCCCATCCCCGGCAATACCGCAAAACCTCACCGTTAATTCGTCGTACGCGTGCTTCATTTCCACCACCTTGCTTTTAAGGTCTTTCCCATGAGATCGAACACAATGGCTTCATGAACCTTATATGTTTCCTCCCGGCCAGCCATATTTTTACCCGCCGCGGTTCCCTGTTCCATGGCATTGTTCCAACCGAAATTAATCCAGTAATTCTTGACACCCGGATGATATATCTCCACACAATCGCCCGCTGCATAAATATCCTCCACCGATGTCCTCATGTGCAAATTCACCAGGATACCCACTTTTTTTTCAATACCTGTTTCCGCGGGACTGATAAAACCGATATTGGGTTGGTAATAATCCCAGGCAAACACCATATCTGCCGTCAATAACTCCTGTTTCAATGTCATGACCTGAAAATGCTGATTCTTCTTTTCAATAGATATAACCCGGTCTTCCGTAATAATTTCGATTCCTTTTTCCTCCAGGAACTCGTGGAGCTGGCCGGAGAATTCCGATTCCACTAAATCAAAATCCGCCCGTTCACCTTTGATAATATAAGTAACCTGTTTTCCCAGGTGATACAATCCCCGCAGTAAATCCAGGCTGCTTAAACCGTCTCCATGAACAATACATTTGTTAATGCCGGGTAATCGCCGCTTTAGCACCAATATATCCCTTAACGAATAATAGGGCTGGATATGTTCCCGGAAAGGACGCAGCACAGGCCCCAACCCCGGACGACCGCCAGTGGCAATGAGAAGTTTATCATAATGCATGACTTCATTATGAAACAACTTGATGGATTTTTCCGCGGGATTAATGGCTTTCACGTTCTGGCCTTTACGTAATTGAATTCCTTGCTCTTTAAAGTATTCCACCGGCATATAGGTAAGTTCATCTTCCGGGGTATTCCCACAAAGGAATTCCGTTAACAAATACCGTTTATAGGGAAAAAAGCGCTCTTCACCGATAAGTACCACTTCCGCACTGCTGTCGATTTCTTTGATGGTCTGGGCTGCGGTTACTCCGGCGACGCCAGCGCCTATAATCACATGCTTCATTCTCCATATCTCCTTTTTATTTCCTTTCAATCACTTCCAATTTATATTTGGAAATGGAAATACAATCCACCGGGCATGCCCGGACACAGTTGCCGCACCGGATGCATTTATCATTATCGATGGTTATGGCTTCCACTTCAGACCAGCTTTCCGCTTCCACATAGCGTAAATTGCCGTCTTCTGTCACCTCGACATCCTTTGCCATTTTGATACAGTCCACGGGCATCACATCGATGCAGGCCAGGCAGTAAATGCAGCGGTTGATGTCGATTTGGAAATTGTAATGGCAGAGGTAACAGCGCCGGGCTTCTACCAGGGATTTTTCTTCAGAGAACCCGGTTTCTACTTCTTTATTTTTAATGCGGCGTTCATAAAGGGGTGTTTCATCCATGGGCTGGAGGGGAATAAAATCATCGTCCCGCTTCCGGCCGGTTTCTTTGACTTCGGCGATGTGGACAATATCTTGATACCCTTTGATGCCGGACAGGAATTGATGAACGTCACGGGCGACTTTCCGTCCATCGGCTGCGGCTTCGATCACAGTGGAAGCACCATTGCGAAAATCACCTGCCACAAAAAAATTATCCACCTGTTTACCGCTCCGGGCTTCTTCGATGTCTGATTCTGCTTTTTGACCGATAGCAAAGATAACCGTATCTGCCTCCATGGTGAATTCCGAACCTTTGATGGGTGTGATGGACCGGTCTTCGTTAATGGAATTCCGTATGAAGCGAATGCCTTTGACTTTGCCTCCTTCACTTTTAATTTCGATGGGTGAAAGTAAAAACGATAAGTCAATGCCTTCGGCTTCCATGGCTTCCAGTTCATGCTTGCTGATATACATGTCGTCTTTGGTTCGCCGGTAGGCCAGGGTAATTTTTTTTGCCCCCATCCGGTGAGCCATGCGGGTACAATCCACTGCCGTAAAACCACCGCCGATCACGACCACTTTTTCCATGGGTACGTCCAATTTTTCTTCATTGGCGGCAATCATAAAATCGATACCCCAGAATACCCCTTTGTTTTCCAGACCGGGTATGCTGCTGCTTTTGGGAAGCATACAACCGCCGGCCAGTATAACCGCATCGTACTTCTTTTTTAGTTTTTTAACCTGTGCATCGTCCTGGATGCGAACATTGGTTTTTATGGTTACCCCCAGGTCAATAATAGATTTCACATCTTTTGCTACCACGTCATAGGGCAGCCGGAATTGGGGGATGCCGTAACGCAGCATCCCGCCCGGCTGGTTAAATTGTTCCAGCACGGTCACCTCGTACCCGTGGATAGCCAAGTCATTGGCAGCGGTTAACCCGGCAGGTCCGGCACCGATGATACATACGGTTTTATTGTTGGGTGTAATTTCCGGTTTTATGGGTTCCAGGCCGAAATCTGCGGCTGAGCGTTTTAAATAACAAATAGCTACCGGATCGCCCAGGCCGTCTCTGCCGTGGCGGCATACCGGTTCACAGGGGCGGTTGCACACACGGCCCAATACGCCGGGCAGTACATTGTCCAGGCGGTTGATCAGGTAAGCCTTTTTATAATCGCCTTCCATAATGGCCTGGATGTAACCGGGAATATCGGTCATGATGGGGCAGGCTGTGCTGCAAGGGATATTCACATCGATCCATTTCCTGTCGATTTTATCTGTTGATACAGTCCCACGGTTGGGGGTATTTTCGCTGTTATTTTCTATTTTCATTTATATACTCCATTGCTCGAATAATTTTTACACCCGGAAAGTTTACAGGAAACAGGTTGTTATTTCAACTGATGCAATCATTTTTTTAAAATTTTTTGCCCGTGGGGTGGTCCCCGAAGAACAAAACAAAAGCTTTNNATGAAAAGTTTTGCGGGGGTCCAGGGGGTGGTTTTTCAAAAGAACCCCCTGGTCGCCGAAGGCATAGGAGCTCAGGATGGACAGTCTTAATGTTTTTTGAGTTCATAAATATTACTGTCCATCCTGTAGATAAAAATATGGTTTAGTAGATCCGCACGGAGGGCCTCAGCTTTTTCAGAGTGCCCGTGCGGTACGAGAGATAAGGTGCCCTGCGGGCGAGTTTAAATCGCCTGCGGCGAAAGGTTAGAAAGCCAGTGGGTCAGAGATTTTTTGTCTTTCACTTCTTTCTTTGACGTTTTGACGCACTGTCACCGTCTTCCCATTTTGCCTCCTTAATGGAGAATAAAGTACCTTACCCCTTATTCATTCTCCTGGTTTTCATTTGTTCTACCGGGGTAAGTCTAATGCTTGAAGTACCCACCCTTCCTCCTCTCTATCCTCTAAATAGTAGAATTTATTTTTGCTAAACGTAAGAATCTCCCAATATACCTTTGGCAGAAACACTGTCTTTAGTATGTTACCTTTTAAATCCATGATAATATATTTTTGTTTTGTCTCTGTAATATCATAGGTCTTCACATATATTTTATCCTCCAGCACCCAAAAATTTCCGATAGAGGGAAGAAATTCTCTCATCGGCTTTTTGAAAATCCCTCTTTCCCTTGCTCTTTCAAAGCGTCTTCTGCCTACAAAATACAGGATTTCATCCATATACAATTTTCTATGTTTTTCCCCGGATTTTATATTTTCAACGTTCTTTTCTATTTGATACAACTTCTCGCCATTTTTATTGAAAACCTCTATATAAAAGCCTTTTTTTGGCCGTGAAATAAAGACTTTGTCATCCCAGCTTCTGCATACAGTCCATGGAGTTATTAAGAATTCATAAACACCTGGGTCTGGCGGTTCTATTACAAGGTCTTTAATTTCTTCAAGATTACTATTATATAGCATAAAGGCTGTATACTCTTTATTATCGATAATTTTAGAAATTCTCAAAATAAAATTATCTTCAATTGGAATGACCCGGTCAGCCTTAAAATGTAGGTTAATTTCTCTTATAAGTTTGAAATCTTTAGAATAAATAATTATTTTATAGATATCACACAAAATAAGTCTATCGCTTGTAAAAGTAATTTTTGGATAATTTTTGAACTCCTGCGGTCCCTCTCCCTTATTACCCAGTCTTTTTTCAAGCTTGAAGGTGTTTATATCATAGACTAAAACGGAGTACTGATCTGTAATGTAGATATACCCGCCGTCTATTCTGAGCTCATAGGGCTTTCCCATATCCGGGAAATTAGTTAATACTTCAGGATATAGATATACTATGGGAAACAAAACCAAACACATCATACACAGAATCATACTGGTTTTCATTTTTTTACCATTTTTTATTTTAATATGTTTCCGGGAAAAAGTCAAAAGTGGTGTTTCAGTCAACATTTCCCGGCGATTTTGTCTTTGGTGCCCTATCGAAAAAGTCCCCTGGTTTTATCCGGTTAAGAATAACGTACCTGGCACATTCTATTCTCTAAGAATAGGTGAGTAAGGTGAGTGAGGTGAGTAAGGTGAGTAGGAATAAAGTATCTGGCACCTTCTATTCCCTAAAAATATCGAATAAAATTATAAAAAATAAATAAAAATATTGCAGTTTTTTTTATTTTATGATAAATTAAATATTCAAAAAAAAATTCAAGGAGGCCTAAATGAGCCAGGACCCTGAAATCATCGCAATGAGCGAAACATTTGAAGCCTTAAAACATTTAAGCACAGACCAAATAAGACGAATTATTCATTGGATTAAAGACAGGTTTGGGCTGGTTGAAGGAATAGCACCTGCTGAACCCACTGTCAGTATCAGTGAACCTGTACCTGCCCGGAAAGAAGAAGTTATCGCGGAAGCCGTGCCGGAACTCGCAGTAAAAGAAGAACCACCTGCACCTAAACCCCCGCATAAAAAAGACCTTATAGATTACGATACGGTGCTGGATTTGTTCGCTGAAGCAAACGTCAAAAAGGTAAGTGATAAAATTTTATTAATGGCTGCCTATTTGCAAGAAAGACTCAATTTCAAAGAAATTAGTAGTTATGACATTAACTTTCGATTAAAACGAATTGGTCATGGGGTGCAAAATATCTCCAGTTCCATTAATGGAATTCTAAAACGGAAACAACGAGAAGCCCCATTGATGATGGAATTAAAAAAGGAAGGTGCTTCCAAACAAGCCAGAAGAAAGTTTAGAGTAACCGACGACGGCTTGAAAAAAGCCAGGAGTTTCTTGAAAAGTTCTAAATAAAAAATAAAAGTTTCACGTATAGTTTATGACTAACCATCATAAAACTATGTAGTGTATTCGTACGCATATTTTATTTTAATATGAAATAACAATGAATAAATCCAAATGTTATTTTTTTATTATTACCTGGGTAGTCTTTTTCCCTTTAATTTTAGTCACCCTGAGCCTGGCAGCGGAAACCCAGCATCCGGAAACGCCGGTCAGCAGAAAACAATTATATACTCACGTCCATCAACTGACGTCAATACAACCTCCCAGGAATTACAAGAATCCCTCTTCCCTGGACCAGGCAGCGGCGTATATTTTTAAGGAATTCAGCAAATGGTGCAAAGGGGTTGAAGTTCAACGTTACAACGTCAATGGGACCCAATATAAAAATGTGATTGCATGGTTTGGCCCAAAGACTGGTAAACGGATTGTAATAGGAGCACATTACGATGTTTGCGGCGATCAACCAGGGGCAGACGATAATGCCAGCGGAGTCGCAGTCCTCCTGGAGTTAGCCAGGCTTTTTTCCCGACTAAAGCCTTGTTTAAAACAGCGAATCGACCTGGCAGCTTACACCCTGGAAGAACCCCCCTTCTTCCGGACTCCCAATATGGGCAGTGCCGTCCATGCCAAATCCCTGGCAGCCGCAAAAGTAAAGATTCACATCATGATCAGCCTGGATATGATCGGTTACTTTTCAGACAAAGTCAAACCTTTCCGCATCTTTGCTCCCTTTTTCAAACCAGGCACAGTTATCCCCGGAAATACCACAGTCATTCTCGGTAAACAAGGAGAAAAAGACATCACCCAAACCCTGGCAAAATATATAATGAAATATTCGGATATCAATGCCGCTGCTGTTAATCCACCCCCGGAAACCCCGGGGGTCGATTTTTCCGATCACCTCAACTTCTGGAAAGAAGGTTATAAAGCTGTAATGATCACGAATCTTTTTGTGTGCCCGAACCTCAATTACCACAAACCTGGTGATACCATTGATAAGTTAGATTTTAACAAGATTGCAGAAATCGTTAAAGGATTGTATGGAGCACTGTGTAAAATGGCAGCCGAAAAACCAGGAAAATAAATAGGAATAATGATATAATATTGCCGGATTTTTTAATGGGTGTACTGATGAGTATAACTGGATTGTTACTTCAACCGACACAAACAGAATGCCCATACCTGGAGGATAAAACCTCTATTAACGAAAATATCCTAATAAGAGACCTGGATGATTATGATTTGGGCATGCTTTTGAGCATGGGATTCCGGCATTTTGGTGCGGTTTTTTTCCGGCCTATTTGCAGTTACTGCCGTTGTTGTATCCCCATTCGCATCCCGGTTCAACGATTTTCCCCTTCAAAATCGGTTCGGCGATTATTTAACCGCAATAAAAACTTTAACGTAACCCTGGGAGAACCGGTTCCAGGTGAAGAAGCCTTTGAGTTGTACAACCGGCACAAAAAAAGGTTTAAACGACAACCCTCTGATTCCTATGAAAATTACCTGGAAAGTTTTTTTCATCCTTTTCCATTTAACCGCGTGCTCGCGGTTACAGACGGCACGACACTGGTTTCCGTGTCCCACCTGGATGTCACAGCCAATGCCATGTCTGCGGTCTACTGCTATTTCGACGAAAGATACAACCGGTTCAGCCCGGGCAAATTCGCGATTTACAAAGAAATCGAGATAGCAAAAGAGTTAGGTATCCAGTGGTTGTACCTGGGGTTTTACATCCAGGAGAATCGTCATACCAACTACAAAATTCAATTTAAACCGAACCAATTAATGGTAGAAGATAATAAATGGATTGATTACATGGATGTTTCCGGTAATATCCTCAACCCCCTGCCCCGCCCCATGTTTTATCCATTAGCAGACTACCCCGCGTAATAGTGATGACTTAAGAAAAATCCGAAATTCGAATATCGAAATCCGAAACAAATTCAAAATTCAAATGTCCAAAATTCAAAACAAAAAAGAACCACCCTTCTAAACAAAAATTTTTGCGGGGGGTCCAGGGGGGCGGTTTTTATAAAAAGAGCCCCCCTGGTCGCCGAAGGCA
>WVZO01000628.1 GCA_011772425.1 Candidatus Aminicenantota bacterium | reverse complement strand
CGGACAAATTTATTTAATCCATTGTTTGTCCCTACCCACAGCGTACCTGAACGGTCCTCACATAAGGCTAGAATGGTATTGCTGCTTAAACTTCCAGGATTATCGGATTCGTGTTCATAGATTTTTATTTCATACCCATCGTAGCGATTAAGCCCACTTTCGGTTCCAAGCCAGAGAAACCCTTTACTGTCCTGGAGAATGCAATATATGGTATTTTGGGATAGACCATGCTCAGTTGTAAGGTGTTCAAATTTGAGTCTCTTTTTCATTAGGGTGTACTGCCTGGCAGCGGTGTCAGGGTCAGCATTTGCGGAATGACTTAAAAAGCCCATTAAAGATAAAAGAACAATAACCAAAAGCACTTTGCTCAACTTTTGTTCAACCATACTTTTAATCCCCTCTGAAGACTATATTATAAAACAAAAAAGATTAATTATCAATCAAAAAAAGCAACGCGCATCTTTTTTTTAACGATGGGTCAGCTTGCCTGCCAGTTCGAGATATTGTATAATGATTCCGTTGTAGTACAGGAAAGATATTTTTTTCAGAGGACGTTGAAGAAAAGGAGGCATTTTCCAATGCATGAAAGAAAAAAGGGGGTTCTTTTCCTGGCGGATGTGGTGGATTATACAACACAATCAGTAGAACTGGGGGCTGATGATACCAGGCAATTTAATGAAAAATTTGAATCCAGTATAAAGGAAATGGCAAGCAGCCATAATGGAGGCTTTATAAAACGAATCGGGGATGCAGCACTGCTTTTTTTTGAAGATGAAATAGATTTTTTAAATTTTTCAGTACAGTTGCGGGAGGCCTCCCTGAAAAGAGCATTGGACTGCGGTAAATTCATCTGCGATTTAAGAATGGTGGCCCACTTCGGGAGATTTTCATTTGAAGAAATAGATGAAAAGATATCGGATTTAATCGGACCGGAAGGAATAGAAGTTTTTAGGATGGAAAAAAAAGCTGGTAAACATGAGGTGTTTATCACTTCTTCATTGTTGGAACTAATCGAAGAGGACTTAAAAGAAATGGGCATCGAGGCCAAAAAGGTCCAGGAAAAAATATTAAAAGGCTTTAAGCGGAAAACCATTATCTATCGATTGATTTTCCCGGTAAAAGGAGAGAAAAAATCCCCGGATGCATTGACAGAAAAGATGGAGGAATTGGAAAGGGAAACAAGGATAATTCCTGTGTTCGGCGATATTTACCCGGCCATGAGTATGGGGAAAAATTTCGTTAACCTGGATTTGAGATCCGGTACGGAAATGTTGGTAGAGGAAAGTGATTTCCAATATTATGAGATGGATGCAGAAAAAGAACCGATAGACACCATCGAACTGAAACGTGATAAAGATGTCTATAAAATTAATCTCCCCCTGGATGTTGGAGATTTATATAACAAGTTTAATAAAGGGACCATTTTCGGACTCCCGGGTTCGGGGAAAACCACGATCTTGAAATATTTTGCCTTCCAGGAATTTAAGAAGAACCGGGAAATAGCAGATGATGACAACCAACGCATGGTTTTGTTTATCGCATGCCGAAAAATCATGAGTTACGCAGAATGGCTTGAAAAAAATCTATCCAGGGAAAAAAAAGATACCCAGGAGGCTTATTATGATTATAATATAGAAACCATCCTGGACTATTTACTTTACTGTTTTTTGTTTCATGACAAAGTTCCTGAAGAAAACACAGCCCTGGAAAAAGCAGGGATTGCGGTTCGTCGAGCTTACTATAATGGGTTCTTGACTATTTTAATCGATGGCCTTGACGAGGCAACTAAGAAAGAGATAAAAGAAAAAATCATATGGATTGTGGGGCAACTGTTTTTAGATTCAAAAAGCGGAAAAAAGAAAGGGAACCGTATCTACCTCACTTCCCGCTATTCTGAAAAAGGCTTTACTATTAGCGGCAAAGAATCCGAAATGTTAAATCCTATATTTGAGGTACGTTCACTGGATATGGAGTAATTAAGAGAGATGGCGTCGTATTTTTACAGAGGTAAAACCAAGCTTTATAAAGAATTCGATGATATTGTTTGGAAGGAGGAAATCGCGGCAAAAGTGGGGGGGACGCCTTTAACTGCACTCCTGGTAATTGCCTATTTTGAGACATTCAAGAAATTCGATACCCGGTACTACATGTACCAGGTGATTGTTTTGTTTATCCTGATCAGGGCATGGAATGAGATTAAAGAAGGATATTTCAAAAAAGATATGAAAACCTTCTTTAAAGAAGCCAAATCCCAAAAGGTGTTAATGGAAGAACAGTATAGAGAGGCGGATAAGATCTTTGATGCCCTCACTCTCCTTTCTTACGGTTACATTGGTAAAGGCAGGGTTATCACAGAAGAAGATATTATGGGGGTTTTTAAAATGTTTGCCCGCGATACGGATACTGATGCAGATACAGTTACGGGTAAAGAAACCCTAATTGAAATAGAGGCGGAAAAATGGCTCAATCGATTAAGGGAGGATCATTTCCTGGTTTCTACCGGTACGTCGGAATATGTATTTATTCATCCCACAGTTATGGAATACCTCACGGCCCGCTGCCTGGTAGAAAAGCAAATGAATCCCCACTTTCTTGAGGATAAATTTGAGAACAAAGATTTTGAAAAATTGTTTGAGAAATGTAAGCCGGATTTTTTTGAAACCGAAACCGTTCCCATTGCTGTAGGAATAGGGATAAAAACAGGCTCCGGGATATTGAGGTTACTTAAAAAACGCATAGAGAATACCAAAGATGTTAAAACCAGGCGTATTTTATATCAAACTGCCCTCAGGTGCCTGGCAGAATTCGAGAGCTTCATCGACCGTAAATACAGCAGGGAAAAGCTGGAATTTTTACATGCTGAAATGGAAAAAGAAATCAGGGAAAATCATGATGCGGTCGATTGGATTTATTCCTATTTAAAAGGTCTCATACTGACCAATGATAAAGCCAGGTTAATGGAATCAGTCGAAGAATTCAAAAACATCTCAAAATTAAGCCGCCCGGATTTTCTCTTCAAATATCTGGCCCCGGATGCGTCTTCTTTTTCCTCCGGGGATTCCGAACTAATATTACTTAGGAAAGAGTTCCTTTACAAAATGGTTAATAAACACCTGGTGGATCAATGGTTAAAGGACAAAGAAGCAAAAGAACATGGACTGGAAACAATCCAAAATCTGTTGACATTGGATACAAATCTCTATCACCCGGAGGACAAAAATTTCTCTTACTATCAAAATTACACAGGAAAAATCCTGGTGGGTTTTTTGGGCAGTCCCAATCTAAAACATAGTTCCAAAGTGACTTGTGTCTTTCTCAGCCCGTCCGGGAAACATATTATTTCAGGCTCTATCGATAATACTATCAAAATATGGGACATCGAAAAAGGAAAAGAAATACTTACACTTAACGGGCACCATCAACCGGTGACCAGTATCGGTGCCAGTGCTGATGGAAGGTATATGATTTCCGGCTCTGTAGATAATACCATCCGGTTATGGGCCCTTAAGAAAGGAGAAGAGAATCATATTTTCAAAGGCCACAAAGACTGGATAACCTGTGTTTGTGTCAGCCCGGATGGAAAATATTTTGTTTCCGGTTCTGTTGATTCCACGATCAAATTATGGGATGCATCAAATAAAAAAGAAATTCGCACGTTTAAAGGGCACAATGGCTCGGTAAATAGTGTTATAATCAGCGC
>WVZO01000182.1 GCA_011772425.1 Candidatus Aminicenantota bacterium | reverse complement strand
GCTGCCTCGTAAGCTGCATTCATCACAGCGAGGTCCCCAGGAGGAATTAATTTGCCCACAGACTCTCGAGACACAGTAACATCTCCAGGGTCTACACCGAAAATCCGGTAGAGTTCGTCCGACCACCATCCCACCTGCAAGTTGAGGTCTATTTCCCAACAGCCCACATGAGCGATTCCCTGGGCATGGGCAAGCCTTTCCTCGCTTCGCAGGACTGCTTGTTCCGTCCGCCTGCGTTCTCTTTCCAGTCTGTCTCTCTCCAATCTTGCGTTTAACACAGGAGCAACGTAATCGGCAATGGTTTCCAACAAACCCCGGTCACCTTCATCATAATCTGTCTCTTTGTTTGCCAGGTGTATCGCGCTTATAACCTGATCACGAAAAATGATAGGGCTAACCATGGTGTTCTTTATGGGAATATGCCCTTCCGGTATACTAAAGGGGCCGTCATTTAAGTAAAGGGTTTTTTTCTCTTTTATTGCCCGTGCCCAGATACCGCTGAATGTCGCCTTTTTGAATATGATTTCCTTATCGGGCACCCGGCATTTTTGCCAGTAAATGTCCCTGGTCATCGAGGGTATGACAAAAGACCCCTCCTGGTCAAAGTATCCGAACGTTCCATACTTGCTTTTAAAGACTTCCAGGAAGAGCTTCAATAACTCTCCATACACCTGCTCGTCAGGTGTGGTGTGGAATATCTCCAATATTTCGTTCCTGATCCTCAATTCCAGTACTGACGCCTGCAGGTCCTCCTCGACCTGTTTACGCTCATCGATTTCCTGTTGAAGCCTGGTGGTTCGTTCTTCTATCAACTTTTCCAGTTGATAACCGTGTGCTTTTAATTCATCCTCGGCCTGTTTACGTTTCGTTACATCTTCATGGGTAAAAACAGCACCGATTATTTTACCATCTTTTAAAATGGGCTTACCTCTCACATTAAAATAAGCATCGGTTCCACCCGTTGTGGAAGGAAAATAAACGTCTGTTTTATGGAGGATTTCGCCTTCCAGCACTCCTTTGTACTGTTCCACAAGACCGGCGTTCACAACACTGGAATGGGTCAAAATACTTTTCCCCAGGTAATCATCCTTATTGGTTTTCCCTTTACCGATGTTGATTATATGATGGGAATTGACATCGACAATCCTACCCTCTTTATCCACCACCACAATCGATACTGCCACTTCCTCAAATATAATGCCGTATCTCTCCGTCCTCTCTTGCTCTGCTTCCTTCAAGCGCTTATATTCTTTTTTATAAAATTCCAGTTCTACATTTCTCTTGCGAAGTTCTTCCACCTCCCTAACAATCCTCTTTGTGCTATTATTTTCATCTTTATTTTTTTGAGGCATTTCTCACCTCCCAAAATGTATCCAGGTATGATTTGTAAAAAATTCTTTTCTCCATTCATAAAAATATATTAAAGGAAAATGAGAGGAATGTCAATTAGATTTGTAGGATTAATTAAATTTGACCCTCCAGCATTAAGGAACCACAGATTACACAGATTACACAGATTACACAGATTTTTTTATTTTTTTTCTGTGAAATCTGCGAAATCTGTGGTTTCTCTTTTAAAAATGAGGACTTTGACGAGTCCCTGGG
>WVZO01000310.1:18869-19053 GCA_011772425.1 Candidatus Aminicenantota bacterium | reverse complement strand
GAACCAGGTGGGATTGAACGATTTCTGGAAGCGGTGTATTTACATGGACGTGGGGCATATTCGCACGTATTTAAAAGAAGCGGAAGCTGAAGAAGGAAAAAAGGAAAAAAAGCACAAGCCCCCGGTGCAGCCGGCGGTTTCTTTTATGGACATCGTTAAGCTCTTGCACCGCACCTTTGGGGGT
>WVZO01000310.1:18120-18841 GCA_011772425.1 Candidatus Aminicenantota bacterium | reverse complement strand
TTCTTTGGAAGCGTTTGAAAAGCGCACCGCATCCAGGGCAGTGGAAGTGAAACAGCAAATGGGGCAAAACCTGTTGTTTTCGCAATTGATGGAGATGCTGGATCGGGAGCAGCGGCAGGTATTGGACCTTGTTTCTCATTTCCGAGTCCCGGTACAGGTCATGGCCCTGGAACTGCAAAGGGAAGGGCTTAAGCAAGCAAAAGCCATGGATTGGCCCGGTGTTTTGGAGTATTTAAACCGGTTAACGTTGATCGAGATATCCATGATGCCGGAGATAAAAGCGGTATTTTATTATGTTACGCCCCTGGTGAGGGATTTACTGGCTGAGCTGGAAAAAGCCGGAGAGCCGCAGCTGTTTTCCCATGAGCAGGCCGGGAGGTATTATTATTACTGCTTTTACAATATCGATAAAAGTTTAACTCCATTGGAGNNCCAGCCGGGTATATGAATTATGGGGCGATGAAACTAAGGGTCATATAATAAATCTGTTGGGAACTATTTATTATGTACTTGGTGAATTTGAAAACGCACTAAAATTTTTGCATAAATCATTGGATGGTTGTCGTAAAGATGGAGATAGGGAGGGCGAAGGCACCACCCTGAATAATATCAGTCAGATATTCGATTCCCGCGGCGACTATGAGATCGCACTCTCATACCTGGAACAAAGCTTAAAAATCCGCCGGGAGATCGGGGATAAAGCCGGCGAAGGCACCACCCT